>JADZAO010000001.1 GCA_020852535.1 Paracoccaceae bacterium
ACAACGAAGCTGAAAAAATTGGGCTGTTACGCCGCGTCAATCTAATCACTCCAGCGAACATACATCTTAATTCCTTCATGTATGAACCAATCCTAGACATGGGCATGGCCGAATTGGTGGCGCTGTACAAAGATGTAAAATCAGAATTGATCTAGGCGTGGGCCGTTCAAGAATTGAAGTCGTCTGGGTCCGCCGTAAGATGCTTCCGGCGGCTACATGGTAATTTATGCCGAGCTTTTGCGGGGGGGGCACTAGTTGTTGATGTCTACAATACGGATGCTTCGTTGTAGCATTCAAGTATATCAGCAAGGTCAGCTTTGTGTCGTACTTTGCCCCATGGAACGCGCAGCCTTCTGTCAAAGGTTTCAATTCTGCGATTATACTTGATCATGGATGGCTCGTTTATATCAACGCCACATCAACAATCGAAAGTTCTTGGAAAACAATTACTTGTGGTGCGCTGTCTGTGAGGGTTGTCGAATGATGGAAAAGAAAATTCGTGAAATCAAAGGGTTGTCGGCTAAACCGCTGAATCCATTAACATATTGAAATCATTAATTTTTTCCTCATAATCTGAAGGCTGCAGGTTCAAATCCTGCCCTCGTAACAAAAATTCCATTTTATAACAAATACTTGAATTCATACAAAAACTTGCGCATAGCACTCGCTGCTTTACCTCAACGCTACCTCAAAGTTTTGCGAGTCCCCCTGTAACCTAGTGGACTTTTTACGTGCTGGGCGCTGAAATACCTCCGCCATGCCCGAACTTAGTGCGAGATGATCTTCTGGCAGAGCGTCGGCAAGCAACTTGCATCTACCTTGCAAGCCAATGCGTCCCTTGCCAGAAGGTCGCGTGAAAGATACGTGTGAAACTTCTCGAAGATCAGGTTGGTTCGCTCATCGAAGAGGATCGCAGGTTCGCCAGAGGCAATGTCCTGTAACGTGGCCCTGACGTCGACCGCTCCAACCCTGCGACCGGATCCACTTCTGGATCGGCCGCGCCAGTTTCTCAAAAGTCTGAGTCATAGGTCATTCTTAGAGCCTGAAGCTGGTGAGCTGATCATCGTCTGGTCCATCCGGAGCAATGGGATTCCCGGTGGCCTCATCCAAATCGGATAGGTCATCGCCCTGATCGGGCGCCAGTTTGATCCGCTGAATCAAGTCATGCCATTCGACGCCCGGATTCTGCTCAAGAATAGCAAGCAGAATTCATTCGCAGGCGCCCGTCGTTGGTCAGTACATCACGTTCGTTGAAGGACAGGAAGGCATCAAGCCTGTCGGCCCACTTGGTCATATTGATGGGGTTGCTTGGTCTTCGGCTTTGTCTCGAGGTATATCACGACGATGCGGTTGAGTTCCTCGACCTCCTTGGCCTTGAGACAGTTCTTGGCGATTCCGATATTACCCTTGCTTACGATCGAGTCTTCTAAATGAGTCAGGTCTATCTTGGCTACATTAGGGGTGCTGCGACTTTTGATCAGTTTGGCGGTTGTCTTGTCCGTGATCGCTTGGATTGTAGACTTTTGTACGGTAGGCCTTTTCGTCCGCGGCAGGTGTCAAGGATTCCTTGACAACTGATTTCATTACCAGCTTCCTTTCGGACAGGATATTCTTGATGTGTAGGCTGTCGTTCTGCTTAGATGAATCGAATAAATCAGCAATTTCCAGCGGCGTCAGCCAGACTGTACCGTCGATGGCACGTAGGCCGATGGTCGCGGCACCGTCCTCGGTTTGTAAAGGATCCGTTTGCCCTCAGACGCCAATCCCAGCTCCTTGAAGTGGCCAGCCATGCGCTTGCGCACAGTGCCGCCTGTTGATCCCGTAGGTGAAGCTCTTGAAACGGTTGTCGCACAACGCGAGTGCAGGCAGCTATACTGAGGCCGATTATGGTGAACTGACAGGACCCGCGAAGCCGAACTCTGTCGATACAGTTTAGCTCATGGCGTATATTGCCAATCAAGCTGTAAGAGGCACTGATGAGAACCCGCAACGTTGTTCTGACTGATAGTAAATCTACGCTGATTGATCGGCTGGTTTCTTCTGGCCAATATCAGAACGCTTCTGAGGGGTTGCGCGCGGGTTTGCGTCTTCTTGAGCGGGAGGAGGGCAGCGGTGAAGAAACTGTCCGCCGCGCATTTGCGCTTGCCCGCACTCAGAACTAATGTTGAAGCCTTGGTATCTTACGCGACAATCCAGCGCGTCTCTTGAATAAATCGCGCGCTGGACCGCGGAAACCTTCGGACCACGATAGGCATTGGCATATGAGGAAGAGCTGATTGCATGATGTGCGAAAATCGCAGTCAGTCCGGTTATCTTCTGTTATCTTGGTGGGTTTGCACTGTTCGACACTTGGTTTGCTGGGGGGGCAACAGCTGCCGTAAAAGCGGTGCGAATACCGACAGTATTCGGTGGCGACACCCGCTGCGATCATAGCTTTTGCGATGTCACGACTATCTGGCAAGAAGCACTGACCAACGATTCTCCGGTAGCGATCCATGTCCTTCATAGTGCAGTTTAATTTTTGTTGATAGATTAAATTGTGCATGGTCCTAGTGGCGGTAGATCCGCCACGTTCATCTCATTCTGGGGCATCAAGTCCCCAAACACGGATGGCAGGTTCGATATCGCTTAAATGAAATGTGTCCTCGTCTGTGACGCGTGTTACGGTTCCGTGGATATCTTCTGAGGCGATAGCGCTCGAGAATGCCAGTGTTGTTATGCAAATCGCCTGCATACAAACCTTTGCCATGGAGATGAGCGGACGCATGCCTATCATGTAAAGCCGAGCATAATTCATTCTTGGGGTGGAAAGACTGGGAAAACTTTCTTGAGCTCCCCATCGATTGTGGCGCCAGTGTCTACGGCTAGACTGCCGTAATATAGAGAGCCTGAGATCTTGCCAGACTCTGTAATGTCCACATTACCCGCTACGATATTGCCGTTGACGATTCCATTGATGGTGATCTGCCTAGCCTCAATATCGCCATTTACGCTCCCTTCTTGATGGAGAGTGATAGCGTTTGCCGTAATGTTGCCCATTACCTTCGCTTCAACGATCAGATCGCCAGTGCTAGTAATGTTACCAATCACTTCAAGATCTGGTGCTAATATGGAAGGTTTTGCTACCTGGTCTGTCGGATTGTTCATTTGAGTTTCTGCCTCAAGCCTAGGGTTGTTGCGTCTAGATGACCGCGTTGCGTTGGAATCGGATACCGTAGTCAATAAAACCAGCACTCATCTAACCAAAAAACTGTGAAAAGGATACTAATAAAATGGCATGAACTTATGGGGCGCGGGCGCAGATGGTGTTTGTTCTTTAGATTAGTTATGGCACACTGCCACTAAGTAGTTTTTTAGGCTGTCTTTTGTTAGCACGCTGGATTTTTGACTCTAGAGTTACAGGCAAAGATCTCGGCACTCAATTTTTTCTGCGTCGTAAGCATCAGCGCATGGCTAGTTATGGCCCACCTGTCCAATAAGGGTGGAGCGATAATTTATCATTGGGTGTTAGTCAGTGTGGTGCTGATTAAGGATATTTCTCATTTGGCAACCTTGTATTACTCAGCTCCTGATTGGTGATCGTCTACTGTGGAACCTTGGTGTGCTTGGTCCGCGCCGTGAGTCTCTCGCCTTGAATAGGGAAGTCGGTTTTGATCCGAGCGTCTATTCTGAAGTCGTTGGATTGCTTAATGAGCCTGATTTTGAGAGATCATTGAAACGGTTGATGGTTGGTCACGACTTTAGCGGAAAAATGCACCGCAGTGCGGCTCGGGAAAATTTTGCAGTAAAAACGATCTTGGAGATCATTGGCTATGACATCCCATTGTTTGGCCGCCATAAACCCAGAGATGACAAATGATCTGGCATCTACTCAAGGATATCTGCTGGTTGTTTCTGCTGGCGTCGATGGTTTACATCTTCCTCGCGGCGGACGTGCTCTTCTAAGTATATTTCTTAGTCTTTGGGATCATCACTGACTTATTTTGTACATACGTCAATCTAGAGTATATCCGTGATCACCTCGCGCTAAGGTTCAATAAAAAGAAGTAGCCCGGGTTTCCCCGGGCTACCGTAGTTCTTATTTACGATTTAACTCCTCAAGTTTCTTTGATGTTTCCTTTACATAAAACTTTATATCTCTCAGATCCTTGAATATGGCCAAAAGGGCTTCGGCAGCGAACATGTACAAAAATACATATCCGAGGATAGCAAGCCCTTCAAAGCTGAAGACTTTATCTATCAGCCACCATCCCCAATATAGGCCTAAGCCTATGAGTTCTTCTTCAGTCATTTTATTTCTCCTTTTGAGTTTGTATATCCCCGTGGATGGGTATTGCACCCACCTTCAGCGCCTCATCGCTGCGCTGCATTACTTTTATGTTACATGGGGTTAACGGCAGATAGAACGTTATTTTGTTGTCCATATAGCCGCTCAGAGGGATGTGTGCCTGTGGCGGTGCATATCCTTTGGGCGCTTGGGACGATGCGGCAGAGCACCCACTGCCGCTTTGGCTATTGCACTTACTGAGCATGATTATATTGCCGTCGAAGCCGCTTAACGCGACTTTCACGGTGTGGTGTATATTTCTGTTCTTACCCTCGTATTTTTTGTAAGAGAGTTTCTCTTCTAGGTAGAATTTTCTGCTCTTACAGACTCATTTTCAATCACGCCTACAGGGCTATCGCCGAATATGGTGCTGTACGAAGCCGTGAAAAGCAGAAAATCTGTCACTTTAAGAAGAGGGGTATGGGTTATTGTTCTCTTTTGAAAGCAGGTTTGCCAAGGGGGGATGAAGCTTCGTTCCATTTGGCGTATCTGGTAGGTCAACGCACAATAGGAGAGAAACATGTCTGTCCGTATCAACGATATTGCCCCTGATTTTACCGCTGAGTCGACCGCTGGCACGATTAAGTTCCATGAATGGCTTGATGGTGGCTATGCTATTATTTTTTCGCATCCGCGTGATTTCACGCCGGTTTGCACTACCGAATTTGGTGCCGTGGCTCAGCTTTCTTCTGAGTGGAAGAAGCGGAACACTAAGGTCATTGGCGTATCGGTTGACTCGGT
>JADZAO010000002.1 GCA_020852535.1 Paracoccaceae bacterium
GTTGACGTGGAAGATCGGGGCCTCGACCATTAGTGCTATGTCGGTTGGATAGGGCGATGAGCGGCTGAAGGACGGGGCGGTGGTGAAGCCGATCTGGTTGTTTACGACGATGTGAATGGTACCGCCCGTGCGGTGCCCGCGTAGGCCCGACAGGCCGAAGCATTCTGCAACTACCCCTTGGCCAGCAAAGGCCGCATCGCCGTGCAGAAGGATTGGAAGTACTGAAGAGCGGGTGATTTGGTCGCCAAGTTGGTCCTGCTTGGCCCGGACCTTGCCTAGTACCACTGGGTTTACTGCTTCGAGGTGCGAGGGATTCGCCGTCAGTGACAGGTGGACGGTGTTGCCGTCGAAGGTGCGGTCTGCAGATGCGCCTAGGTGGTATTTCACGTCACCTGAACCGTGCACACCCTCGGGCTTGTAGGACCCACCTTGGAATTCGTGGAATATAGCACGATAGGGTTTTTGTATCACGTTGGCCAGCACCGACAGGCGGCCACGGTGCGGCATGCCGATCACCACTTCCTTTACCCCCAGCGCACCGCCGCGTTTGATGATCTGCTCTAGTGCAGGAATCAGCGCTTCGCCACCGTCGAGGCCAAAACGTTTAGTTCCCATGTATTTGACGTGAAGGAATTTCTCGAAACCTTCAGCCTCGACTAGTTTGTTTAGAATAGCTTTCCTGCCTTCACGGGTGAAAGCTATTTCCTTGCCGTAACCCTCGATCCTCTCTTTCAGCCAAGCCGCTTGTTCGGGATCAGAGATCTGCATGTATTGCAGCGCAAACGTGCCGCAATAGGTTCGCTTTACGATCTCGATGATCTGGCGCATCGACGCGATGTCGAGTCCTAGTACTTTGTCGATGAAAATCGGGCGGTCGAGATCTGACTCGGTGAAACCGTAGGAGGCGGGGTCAAGTTCGGGGTGCAGCTTAGTGTCGCTCATGCCGAGTGGATCGAGGTTGGCCACTAGATGGCCACGGATCCGATAAGCGCGGATGATCATCAGTGCGCGGATGGAGTCTACCACAGCGCGTTGTATTTCTGCGTCCGACAGTGAGACGTCTTTTTCCTTAGCTTTTGCGCTGATCCTTTCTGCTGTTGATTTCATGTCCTTGACCGGCGTAACAAGCCATTCGCCTGTTATTGCGGCAGTCAGATCGTCGGTGGGGCAGAGTGGCCAGTCGGTGCGTGCCCAAGAGGGTCCGGAAGCAGCGCGTTTTGTATTGATCTCGCTATCGCCTAAACTGCGGAAGAACTCGCCCCAATTTGCTTCGACCGAGGCCGGATCGGTGGCATATTGAGCCTGCAACTGGTCGATATAATTGGCGTTGTGGCCTTGCAGGAAGCTTGAGGCATGAAATTGGGCGTTGGGCGTCTCGTCGGTCATCTAAAATTTTCCTCCCGTATGGTGTTGGCGTCGGGGCGCCCCTCTGCTGTTGCCTTGTGTTAGTCTTCGACACCGAAAAACGCCGGGGTCAGTGCCGAGTTGATTTTGGCATGGTTTGGCGAGGCGATGGCCTTCAGGCTGAGAAACCCTAACAAGGTCATGAACGAGACTGTCTTGGCGCGCATATCTATCCCCTTCTCCTCTATGGTCTGTTTTATTATTTGCGACCGAGTGTCTTCATCACCGCTTCGCCTAAGGTGGCGGGGCTGTCAGCTACGATAATGCCTGCACCACGCATTGCCTCGATTTTCGATTCCGCGTCACCCTTTCCGCCTGCTACGATTGCACCGGCATGGCCCATGCGACGGCCTGGAGGAGCGGTGCGTCCGGCGATGAAACCGGCACAGGGCTTAGCACGTCCGCGTTTGGCCTCGTCCTTCAAGAACTGTGCGGCTTCCTCTTCAGCGCTGCCGCCAATTTCGCCGATCATAATGATCGATTGGGTTTCGGGATCGGCGAGGAACATTTCCAGCACGTCGATATGTTCTGTGCCTTTGATCGGGTCGCCGCCGATACCAACAGCCGACGACTGGCCAAGGCCGAGGTCTGTGGTTTGCTTGACGGCTTCATAGGTCAGCGTGCCCGAGCGCGAGACGACACCTACGGACCCGCGGCTGTGGATGTGGCCCGGCATGATGCCGATTTTGCAGGCATCGGGGGTGATTACACCAGGACAGTTAGGCCCTATTAGGCGGGATTTCGACCCTGTCAGTACGCGCTTTACTTTCATCATGTCGAGGACGGGGATGCCCTCAGTGATGCAGACGATTAGTTCAATTTCAGCATCAATGGCTTCTAGGATCGAGTCAGCGGCAAAGGGCGGCGGAACGTAGATTACGGTGGCATTCGCTTCGGTTACGGCTTTCGCTTCATGCACTGAATTGAACACCGGCAGGTTGAGATGGTTGGTACCGCCTTTGCCAGGTGTTACGCCGCCGACCATCTTGGTGCCATAGGCGATGGCTTGTTCCGAATGGAACGTGCCTTGGCTTCCGGTGAATCCTTGGCAGATGACGCGGGTGTTTTCGTTTACCAAAACAGCCATGATTTTATTCCTTTACCGCTTTGACGATCTTCTGCGCGGCGTCCGACAGGTTATCGGCGGCGATCACGTTCAGACCCGAATTGCGGATGATATTTTTGCCGAGTTCGACGTTGGTGCCTTCAAGGCGGACTACGAGCGGCACTTTTAGGCCAACTTCCTTGACCGCAGCGATCACGCCTTCGGCGATGATGTCGCAGCGCATGATGCCGCCGAAGATGTTGACGAGGATGCCTTTGACATTCGGGTCGGAGGTGATGATTTTGAAGGCTTCTGTTACCTTTTCTTTCGTTGCGCTCCCTCCCACGTCGAGAAAATTTGCGGGTTCGGCACCGTAAAGTTTGATGATATCCATTGTTGCCATCGCTAACCCTGCGCCGTTCACCATGCAGCCGATCTCGCCGGTGAGCGCGATGTAGTTCAGGTCAAATTTAGACGCGGCCAATTCTTTTGGGTCTTCTTCCGTTTCGTCCCGCAGCGCGGCTATATCGGCATGGCGGTAGAAAGCGTTGGAATCGAAGTTCATCTTGGCGTCGAGGCATTTCAAATTGCCGTCGGTCATTACCACGAGCGGGTTGATTTCCAGCATCTCCATGTCTTTTTCGATGAACAGCTTATACAGGTTCTTCACCAGTGCCACGCATTGCTTGACTTGGTTATTGCTCAGGCTCAGTTCTGAGGCGATGCGGCGACCGTGGAATTCTGAAAGCCCCGTGGCTGGGTCTACCGAGAAGGATAAGATTTTTTCGGGTGTGTCATGGGCTACGTCTTCGATTGACATGCCGCCTTCGGTTGATACGACGAAGGAGACGCGGCTGGTCTGGCGGTCGATCAGCAGGGCAAGATACAGTTCTCGGGCGATTTCGCTGCCTTCTTCGATATATATGCGATTGACCTGCTTGCCAGTGGGGCCGGTTTGTAAGGTGACGAGGGTGCGGCCCAACATCTGGCGTGTGAACCGGTCGGCCTCTTCTACTGAGCGAGCAATGCGAATACCGCCTTTTTCACCGGCTTCGGCTTCCTTGAAGTGGCCCTTGCCACGGCCTCCGGCGTGTATTTGTGCCTTGACCACCCAGAGTGGCCCGGCGAGTTCATTGGCACAGGCTTTTGCCTCTTCTGCCCGTAGGACTACGCGACCATCTGACACGGGAACTCCGTATTGGCGCAACAGCGCTTTGGCCTGATATTCATGGATGTTCATGGCAAGCGTCCCATTTCTGTACTTTTGTGGGGGGTATTGCCACGGATAAAGGCAGTAGAGAATGATATTCTATGAGATACTGCGCTTTATTGGTAAAAAAGATATATTTGTGATCACGCATCAAAAATGTGTGATCACAAATTGCGGGATTGTTATTTCAAACGAGTGATTTTTTAGGTTGGATTGGCAACCACTAGTGCTTGACCCCGTGGTAACCGATTAGGTTGTAGTTTGGCGACAAAGCCGGAAGCACGTGTTAAGTGTAGCACATCTTCGGCTAACATATGCCACGGGGCGCGGGTTGCATGGGTGACTACACCGTCAGGTTGTTTGACCCGATGCAGCAGCGAGGCTGCATCGGGCGCAAGGAAGACGGTGAAAAGAAACGTCTCCAGCGTGGGAAAACAGGCGCGCAGGGAGATGAGTGCTACGCGAAGATTGTTCATTGGTAGGTGGGTGAATACGGCAAAGGCTATCGCATGGGTGATCGTGGATGGAACGGTCGGAAATGCGAAATCGGCATCTTCGATCAGATGATTTTGTGATAGGCGTGCGGGATCCTCCAGTTCTGCTGCATGCCCTGCAAGCATGAGGGCGTGGCTGGCATCAGTGGCCCAGTAATTGCCGACGTTTAGGTACGGAACTGCTTTGCACCCCAGCCGCAGTGAGCCTGCTCCGATGTCGAGCAGGTGGTGGTGTGGCTGCAAACCGGCGTCGAGCAGGATTTGCATCTGCGCCCGTCCCGTTTCTTCCCAGCGGCTACCGACGATGTCGCGATGACGGCCCTTGGAAATGGCATCGGTGTAGAAATTAGGTGCAGTGTAGGGTGATATAAGACCTTTGGACATGGTCGATCGTAAGCTCCGGCGCTTTGCTTGAAAGTTGTATTGCGCTCTGTGAAATCTGCGCGTTGGTATGAAGCTTAAAAAGTGCGCCAGAAAGACGCACTTTTTGGTTAGCGGTCCTCAGGTCTTAGGCTAACGAGGGGTCGATTGCTTTGCAGTCCTCAACGAGTTTTTTTACTGCGTCGATGGATTTTTCCATCATCGCTTGTTCTGCCGGATTAAGGTTGATCGCTACGACATGTTCGATGCCGCCTGCGCCGATTACGGTTGGGACACCGACGTAAAGACCATCAAGTCCGTATGCGCCTTTGACATAGGCTGCGCAAGGCAGGACGCGTTTTTTGTCCTTGAGATAGGCTTCGGCCATTTCGATGGCGCTGGTGGCCGGCGCATAGAAGGCCGAGCCTGTTTTTAGAAGGCCTACGATTTCTGCACCGCCATCGCGGGTGCGTTGGATGATGTTGTCGAGTTTCTCTTGCGTGGTCCAGCCCATTTTAATCAAATCGGGAAGTGGGATGCCTGCAACAGTCGAATAGCGAGCCAGCGGAACCATCGTGTCGCCGTGGCCGCCGAGCACGAAGGCGGTTACATCGCGCATCGAGACGCCGAGCTCGACCGAGAGGAAGTGGCGGAAGCGCGCCGAATCTAAGACTCCTGCCATGCCTACAACCATGTGGTGCGGCAGGCCCGAGAATTCGCGTAAGGCCCAGACCATCGCGTCAAGTGGATTGGTAATGCAGATGACGAAGGCGTTCGGCGCATGGGCTTTGAGGCCCTCACCGACTGACTTCATGATTTTGAGATTTATGCCCAAAAGGTCGTCGCGGCTCATTCCTGGTTTGCGGGGTACGCCAGCTGTGACGATGCAGACATCGGCACCCGCGATATCTGTATAATCATTGGTACCGCGCATCACAGCGTCGAAGCCTTCCGAAGGGCCGGATTGCGCGATGTCGAGTGATTTTCCCTGCGGGGTACCTTCGGTGATGTCGAGAATGGTGATGTCGCCGAGTTCTTTAATGGCGGCGAGGTGGGCTAGTGTACCGCCGATTTGGCCTGCGCCGATAAGGGCGATCTTGGGTCGTGCCATGGGTTCATCTCCCGTCTGTTGTGAGTTTGCGCTGTGCCTATGTCTCAATTTTTTGTCTGACAAGCGTTTTGGTAGGCTATTAGATGCGATATTTGTCTTTATTGGCGTAGTGTTTGTTTTATCAAAGCATAACGATGGTGATTAGGATCAGAGTAGCGTCTATAGTGAAAGTTACTACTGACCTTATGCTAAGCGTCATGAAAAATTACCAAAGACCTATGTTAAATTTGATCCCAGCCTTCTTTGAAGAAAAAATCTGCAGCATGGCTTTATCCCATCGCTAACGTGATGTCGTTTAGCACCTTTATTATCGGCGGGGTGATATTTGATTTAGAAAAATTCATGTGGTCAGGAAATAATCTTAGGGAATCATTTAGGCAGGCTGTGTTGCGATCATTGACGGGCGTTTTGCGAATTCAGCATACCACGCTGAAAGGTGTGAGCGTGTATTGCGCCAGTCGCGGGCACCGTGTCGAAAATCGATATATCCGAGTGCACAAGCCACAGCGATCTGGCCTGCATCAAGCGGGCCTTGTAATTCTGCTATCCAGCGGGATTCGAGCATGTCGAGCGCACGGTCGATCTTTGCCCACTGACCTTCGATCCAAGGATCGTAGCGGCGCTCTTCGGGGCGAAGTCGCCATTCGTAGACTATGAGAAGTGCGGCATCAAGGATGCCATCGGCGGTTGCCTCGATAGTTAGTCGGCTCCACAGGGCGGTGCCGGTGCCGTAAAGACCAGAGCCTGCGAGATCGTCGAGGTAGCGGCAAATTACGCGGCTGTCATAGAGGACAGCCCCTGCGCGGTATTCCAGTGCGGGTATTTTCCCAAGTGGATTTGCTTCGAGCGGGGTATTGCCGGGGTCAATAGGTGATCCGTAGGTGGAGACAAGTGTGACGTTAGGTAAAAGCCCGGTTTCGTGCAAAAGGACCATAACCTTGCGGACATAAGGCGAGGTGGGGGAGTGGTAGAGGCGCATGGCGTGAGCCTTTGTGAGCGATCTTTATAACCCTAGGTCTGTGCCTGAGAACTTGCAACAGTAGGTTTCTTATACGGAAATAGCTCCGGGGTTTGACGAAACTTCTGTTTGCTTAATTGTTGTGGCCTATTTTGTGCCAAAATGTAATTGGAATTTGTGCTAAATCTTGCTTGTGAGCCATTAAATGCAAAAGACCGCCCAAAGGCGGTCTTGCATAATTAAGCTCAGATAACGCTCAGCCCTGACGGGCCTTGTAGCGCTTTTGCGTCTTGTTGATTACATAGACGCGGCCTTTGCGGCGCACAACTTGGCAATCGCGATGACGCGTCTTGAGCGAGCGGAGGGAGTTTGCAACCTTCATCGTTTTTTCCATTCGCGCGGTGCAGCGCTTTAAAATAGGTTGATGCCTTCCAGAGGAAAGCGGTGAGATGGTGGGCGGTACTGGGATCGAACCAGTGGCCACTACGATGTCAACGTAGTGCTCTACCGCTGAGCTAACCGCCCACGTCCGCCCCGTATCCGCCCTTTTCAAACAGAAAGACGCGGGCGGTTCCGCGTCGGTGGCCGGTCTATAACAAGGAGTCGTAGTGGGGTTCAAGGGATTTTGGCAAAGGAAAAAATCCCACTACATCTGTTAGGTTGTGTTGATGTTAATCTCAATCAGATTGGCTTAGATTAGGATGTATATCACCCCTTAGCTATTAAGAGTATCGTGATGCGCGTGGCGTATTCCTGTGCGTCGTCGGAGCTTGGCAAGCTGCCCACCCCTCGTGCGAGCCTGAGGTGCGTCTGGCTCGGCATTGGTTTTGTATCTCAAGGCTTTTGAAAAGTTGACGACGAATTGTTGAGACTCTTGGGCAAGGTTGTGCCGATCAATTGCCATTTGATGCCGTACGGGGCGATTGAGGCCTATGCACGGCCCGGCTAGTCGTGGTGCGACGTGGTTGAGTAGATCTAGATGGAAATGGCGCTCGGGATGCCTTAGAATGGGGACGTATGGCTCTTTGTTGGCTGGCTGGATGCGACTGATATTGTTGTGATCCGTTTCTGGGGTGAGGGATAGTATTGAAAGACAATGCGGGTTTTTGACCTCATTGTGCATGAGAAGGCTGTGCCCGAAATGCGGAGGCGGGTTGGTTTGAGGAGAGTTGGGATGTTGTGAGAGATATCCGCTTTCGCGGGGATGATATTGGACGTTTCAGTCAAGTTGTCGAGCTTCGGAGATTAGCATGATTGGGATGCCGTCGCGGATGGGGAAAGCGAGATTGACATCTTTGGATACTAGTTCTTGACGAGTCGCATCATAGTACAGCGTGCCCTGCGTTACAGGGCAGACGAGCGATTCTAGCATACGCCGATTGAGTACGGTTATCTGATCGGTCATTGCATCACCTTATTTTTGCCAGTTCCACCGCGCATGGCAAATTCGATTAGAGTTACCAGAGTTTCGCGGCGTTTAGAAAGTGAAGGTGCTTCGAGAAGGGCTTGTTTATCCTCAGGCGTGAAGGGGCAAAGCATCGAAAGCGAATTTATTAGAAGCTCAGTTTCTGCTTCTTTTAGACTAGACCAGTCGGTCGAGAGGTTTAACGATAGAAAAAAGCGGTTCAGAAGTGTCAGAAACTCTTCGCGCTGGAATGTGGGATCTTCCTCTTGTGGGCTAAGGTCGCGGATGAAATTAGACCAGTCGACAGTGCAGCGGCGGTAGGGAGCAAAACTCTGCAACTCTTCCTTGACGCAAAAGCGCGAGATGCCAGAAAGGGTGATCATGTAGCGACTATCTTCGGTCTCGGAAAATCCTGTTAAGCGACCGGCACACCCGATGGCGTTTAGGCATTTTCCATTTTTGTTTGAAACTTCGCGTGGTTGGATTATGCCGATCAGGCGGTGCTTCGTTTTCAGGCAATCTTCGATCATCGCAAGGTAGCGGGGTTCGAATATATGTAAGGGAAGGTGTCCGCGGGGCAGCAAAAGCGCTCCGGGTAGAGGAAAAACGGGAACCGTTTCGGGTAGGTCGGCTGTGTGCATCATAGGGGTCACATGGCCCGCAGTGTTTTTTAGGAAAATATCATCGACGACAGGCGGCGACGCCCGTTAAGCACGACAGGATCACTGGGTTTGAGTGCGTCGAAGATGATCATGAGCTGGGTTTTGGCGGCGCCATCGTTCCATTCGCGGTTAAGTTTGAAGAGATCAAGCAGGGTGTCTATTGCTTCTTCCATTTTTCCCGCTGCATGCAGCGCAAGGGCGAGGTTGAAACGGGCATCGCAGTCGACGGGGTCTTTCTCGACGGCGGCGCGAAGCTCTTGCTCGGATCCGGCATTTACTGCTTGTTTGGCAAGTTTAAGTTGGGCGCGGGCGGCATCGATTTCCTTGGCTTTTCCCATAACCGAGGGTACCGCTGACAGCATCGCCTCGGCCTGTTTGATCTGGTCGAGGGCGAGGTGGCAGCGAATCATGCCGCAATAGGCTGCTGCATTCTCGGCTTCTTCACCCAGAATGGCGGCAAAGGTTTCGGCGGCATCGGTCACGGCGCCTTCGGTTAGCATTTGCTCGGCGGTTTTCAGTGCCTCCGCTAGACCGCCATCACCGGCGAGGGCTATGATGCGGTCGATGAATTTATTTATTTCGGTTTGTGAAACAACACCTTGAAATCCGTCGACTGGCTGGCCTTGCCAGAAGGCGTAGACGGTGGGAATCGATTGGATTTGTAACTGGCTGGCGATTGTCTGGTTCTGGTCGACATCGATCTTGACCAATCGCACTTTACCGCCTGCAGCCTTGACTGCCGTTTCGAGTTGCGGGCCAAGAGTTTTGCATGGGCTGCACCATGTGGCCCAGAAGTCGATGATCACCGGAATCTTACGACTGGCTTCGACCACGTCGGTGACGAAGCCTGCTTCGGTCGTGTCCTTGACAAGATCGGCGGTTACGGCGGGAGTTTTGTTCATTCCAAACATCGTATTACCCATCAAGAAAAGACTTGTTCCTATATGTGCATCTGCAGTGGAAAGGCCAAGAGGCAAAGCCGCTTTATGATTTCCTTACTGTACCCTAGCTTATCCTAGGTGCGGGTCAAGATACGGGACCAAGATGCGCGGTATGTCGGCATTTTTTGTCTTTGGTGATAGTAATATTCATGGCACTTCGTTTATCGTGAATTGTGGGGGCCTATGCTAGATTTGGTCGGGGGTGTGTGCTTGCCCTTGGTAGCCTAGGCTGCGCTTGGGTGCCCGATTGGGAATTGGAGAACGGTGGTTTTTCTACCCCGTGATGGGGACATTATGGACGCGGGAAAGATGATTCCTGTCAATATAGTCCATGGTGCTCATTATGACGAGGTGGCGTATAATCGGCTTGGCCTTGGAGTGGTGCAGGTTGTAAAGATCTTGGGTTGAAAGGGTGGAGTGTTCCAGTGATGCAAATTGAGACGACTGTGCTTGGCGGCGTGCTGATTCTTACCCCACGTCGTTTTGATGATGCGCGAGGCTGGTTTGTCGAGA
>JADZAO010000003.1 GCA_020852535.1 Paracoccaceae bacterium
TCTCTAATGGCCAAAGACTTTTCTGGTCCACGACCCTTCTCGACCTGATCACCTATCCCGAAGTAACAAAGAAGCGAGCCGTGACGCAGAGATAATAGGCCACAACCCAATTTTTGCTGCGAACAGACATTGCCGTTCCCGTCCCGCGCCTTATGAACAACAAACGCGAACAAAATTGGTGACCAGATGTCCTCTCAAACTGCCCTCGTAATCTTCACCCCCTCGGGTAAACGCGGACGTTTCACCCTTGGCACTCCGGTGCTGACCGCCGCTCGACAACTGGGTGTCGATCTCGACTCGGTCTGTGGCGGGCGAGGCATCTGCTCAAAGTGCCAGATCACGCCCTCCTACGGCGATTTTCCCAAGCACGGCATCACTGTCAAATCCGATGCATTAACCAAATGGAACTCGGTCGAAGAACGTTATAAATTTAAACGTGGCATGGCTTCCGATCGCCGCTTGGGCTGTCAAGCGCAAGTGATGGGCGATGTTGTCATCGACGTGCCGCCAGAAAGCCAAGTCCACAAGCAAGTCATCCGAAAACCCGAAACCCAGCGCAATATTGTGATGGATCCGGCTACCCGCCTCCTCTACGTTGAGGTTGCCGAACCCAACATGCACGAACCCACGGGCGATTTTGAACGCCTCGCTACCGCGCTCGAAACCCAATGGCAGGTGAAAGACATCACTGCAGGCCTGCAACTGATGCGCCATCTGCAATCCACTCTCCGCAAAGGCAGATGGAAAGTGACCGTTGCAATCCACAAGGGCCACAACGACGCGCATCCCCGCATCCTTGATATTTTCCCTGGCTTTTACGAAGGCAGTCTCTTTGGCCTTGCCATCGACCTAGGTTCAACCACCATCGCAGCGCACCTCTGCGATTTGCGCGACGGCTCGGTCCTTGCGTCATCAGGCATAATGAACCCACAGATCCGCTTCGGGGAAGATCTGATGTCTCGCGTGTCCTACGTGATGATGAACCCCGGCGGCGATATCGAAATGACCCGCGCTGTGCGCGAGGCAATCAACACGCTCGCCATCTCTATCGCCAGAGAAGCAAATATCGACCCTAGGCTAATCTACGAGGCAGTCTTCGTATGCAATCCGGTGATGCACCACCTGCTGCTCGGCATCGACCCAGTCGAACTCGGGCAGGCCCCCTTCGCGCTTGCGACCTCCGGTTCTCTCTCGTTTGATGCCAAGGAACTCGACCTCACCAACATCAACGCTGCCGCCCGCGTCTATATCCTGCCCTGTATCGCGGGCCATGTAGGTGCAGACGCCGCGGCCGTAGCCTTATCAGAAGAGCCAAACAAATTACAGGACATAGTTCTCATCATCGACGTAGGCACCAATGCCGAGATTCTGCTCGGAAATTCGTCCCGCGTTCTTGCCTGCTCCTCGCCCACCGGCCCAGCCTTTGAAGGCGCGCAGATCAGCAGTGGCCAGCGTGCAGCCCCTGGTGCTATTGAACGGGTAGAAATCGACCCTGTCACTAAGGAGCCGCGCTTCAAGGTCATCGGCTCGGACCTCTGGTCCACCGATGCGGGTTTTGAAGAGGCTACCAAGCAAATAGGCATCACCGGCATTTGCGGCTCCGGCATCATCGAAGTCGTAACCGAACTCCGCCTTGCAGGCCTTCTTGATCCAAGTGGCCTAATAGGCAGTCCCGAACAAACCGGCACATGGCGCTGCACGCCAGAAGGCCGCACCCATAGCTACATACTACATGACGCCAGCGCTTCGGGCGGAACAAAGATCATGGTCACCCAAGGCGACATCCGCGCTATCCAACTTGCCAAGTCAGCACTCTATGCAGGTGCCCGTCTATTGATGGACGAAATGGGCATCGACCACGTCGACCGCGTCACCCTCGCCGGTGCCTTTGGGGCCCATATCAGCCCCAAACACGCAATGATTCTTGGTATGATCCCAGATGTCCCGCTCGACAAGGTCACCTCCGCAGGAAACGCCGCAGGTACGGGGGCCCGTATCGCGCTTTGTAACATCGCACTACGCGACCAAATCGAAGCAACCGTCCACAATATCCACAAGCTCGAAACCGCCATAGAGCCACGCTTTCAGGAACATTTCGTCGCGGCCAATGCCATTCCACACAAAACCGACCCATTCCCGAACCTCAACTCCATCGTCACTCTACCCAATGTCAGCTTCAACACGGGCAATGAAGGGCGCAGACGACGGTAAAATTCTGGACGATCAATAAAATTTTCTTTTTAAAGTAAAATCTTATAACCGAACAATCTGACAGGATAGACATAACAAAAGGCCAGATAACCAATCTGATCATCAATGTTGCCGCGCTTCCTTTTACGATCTCCGCTTGAAAATATCGCATCGCCAATATGAAACAACCAAATCACATCATCCTTGTCATCAACACCTTGATGCAGCGGAAAGGCTAATCGCGATAACGATATAGGGAGACGGCACATCAAGCCCCGTCCTACGCTCAGTAATAACGCTGTCCATATCCTCAAATGCGGGCCATCCTGCCGAAGATCTGCATCAAACACGCCCCATTCGCGCTTGACGTGGCCCGCCCCATCACCTACCTCAAATCCCCTAAGGCGGGTGTAGCTCAATGGTAGAGCAGCAGCTTCCCAAGCTGAATACGAGGGTTCGATTCCCTTCACCCGCTCCATCTTCCCTACAGGACAGCAATTCTCTTAGTGCCGTTCAAGAGGTAGTAAAAACTGCAATAAAGTAATCTCGCCGGAGCGAGAGATTTTGCGCCCACGCAGAATATTTGAGCCCGCATAAAAACCGATCAAACTTTCAGATAATCAACCAGCATCTGCGTAGAGCCATCTTTGCCTGCGGACGAGACCTTGCCTTCCAGCATCGGCTGCAAAACAAGCGCCAGTTCCTTACCCAATTCTACACCCCATTGGTCGTAAGAATTGATACCGAGTATCACACCTTCGACAAAGACCCTATGCTCGTAAAGCGCAACAATCTGACCTAGAACGAAAGGCGTCAGTTTCGGATAGGCCAACACGGTCGAAGGGCGATTTCCTGGAAACATCCTATGCCGCGCCTGACGCTCCAGCTCGTCACCCACCAAGCCCTTGGTCTCCATGATCGCCTGTGCCTCGGCCAACGAACGCCCACGTAGCAGCGCCTCAGCCTGTGCAAGACAGTTCGACACCAAAAGCAGGTGTTGATGCGCCAAATCTGGTTCGTGTCCATGCCGTGCCACAAGGAATTCGCAAGGCACAACCCGCGTGCCCTGATGGATCAGCTGATAAAAAGCGTGCTGCCCGTTAGTGCCGGGTTCACCCCAGATCACGGGACCAGAATGAATAGTCAAGTCCGATCCGTCCATCGCAACGCGCTTACCGTTGCTCTCCATTTCCAACTGCTGAAGATAAGCCGGAAGCCGGGTTAATCGCTGATCATAGGGCAGCACAGCCCGTGTAGCATAACCACAAATTTGGTTATGCCAAATCCCGACCAATGCCAGCAGCACCGGCAAGTTATGATCAAAATCCGCCTGCAGGAAATGTTCGTCCATTGCTCGCCCGCCGGCAAGGAATTCACGAAACCGGGTCGGACCCACCGCCAGCATCAGCGCAAGACCGATCGGCCCCCACATCGAATAACGCCCGCCGACCCAATTCTCGAGGCCGAAGACGCGAGACGCATCGATGCCGAAGGCTGCCGCCTTCTCCGCAGCCATCGACACTGCAACGAACTGCGCGTCGGTGTTCTTTACGACCTTACTCATCCAATCCCGCGCCGTCTGCGCATTTATCATGGTCTCGATGGTGGTGAAGGTCTTCGACGCCACAATTACCATCGTCGTCGCAGGGTCCAGCCCTCGCAACGTATCGGTAATATGGGCACCATCGACATTTGACACATAATGCACCCGCGGCCCGTCATGATATGGCGCAAGCGCCAGAGTCGCCATCGCAGGACCAAGATCGGACCCACCAATCCCAATATTCACCACATCGGTGATCTGCCCGCCCTGCCCTGTAAACCGCCCCTCACGCACATCCGCGGCGAAAGCTTCCATCCGCTCCAACGTAGCGACGATTCCCGCAACAACATTCTTGCCGCCAACGATCACGGTCCCCTCTAGATCACGCAACGCCGTATGCAAAACGGCCCGTCGCTCGGTCTCATTGATTGTCTCACCGCTAAACATCGCCTGACGCTTCGCCGCCACACCCGAAGCTTCGGACAACGCCAACAGCATCGCCCGCGCATCGGCATCGATATTGGTCTTAGACCAGTCAAAGACCATCTCACCCGCCCGCGCTGTGAATAACTCAGCCCTTGCAGTATCGTCGAAAAGCGACAGGATCGGTCGGTGTTTCACACCCTCATAATGCGCTAAAAGCGCCTGCCATATTTTTTTCATAACCAGACCCCCGGTCATTCAGCCCAATGCACGGTCGCGTTGTCCAAAACAGCCAGCACCGGCGCCTCTGCCACCGTCAGTCCCGTCACCCGCTCCAGCGCATCGCGCTTTTCTACACCTGTAATCAGCACGTGGATATTCATCGCCTCACGCAACACAGGGGCAGTCAGAGTAATCCGAAGCTCGCCCACAGCTTCTGCCCGCAGCGCCATCAGCACCGGCGCATCCTCGGCCAAAGCCTCCTCAAGGCGGTCGCCGCCAGGAAAGAGAGAAGCTATATGCATATCCGTCCCCATCCCGAGCAACAGCACCGAAATCGGTAGATGTGGCGCAACCCCTTCAGCCAGCACCTCAAGCACTTCCTCGGGGTGCTCAGCTGCCACATATAAAGGCACCAGCGTTGCCGCTGCCGCCTTATCTCGCAGCAAGCGCTCGCGCAAGAGCCGCGTATTCGACCGAAGACTATCCTCACCCACCCAACGCTCATCATTCAGAAAAACCGTAACATTGCCCCAGTCAATATCCACCCCCGAAAGTTTGTCAAAGATCGGTCCCGGCGTCGTCCCTCCCGGCACGCAAAGCGAAGCCTTACCCTCCCGCTGCAGGAAACCAGACAGCTGCCCGGCAATCAGATCCGCAAGACCGAGCATCAAGGATTCACGATCTGGATAAGTTTCAAACCTCATTCCTTAATTTCCCGCCAGCGCCGCCCGTCACGATGTATCAACATTAACGCGTCTTTCGGACCAGACGAACCGGGATCATAACCCTGCGGACGGTCACAACGTTCCTCCCATCCCTGAATAATCGGATCTACCCAAGCCCAAGCGGCCTCAACCTCGTCGCCACGCATGAACAGCGTTTGATTGCCACGGATCACATCCATGATCAGCCGCTCGTAAGCGTCGGGAATATCCTCGGCATCGGCACCAAATGCATCGGCAAAAGCCATGTCCAAGGGCACCTGCATCAAGCGCATGCCTCCCGGACCAGGTTCCTTGATCATCATCATCAGGTTCATTCCCTCATTGGGCTGCAACCTGATCACCAGCACATTTTCGCACCAGCCTTCCGCATCATCGAAAATAGAATGCGGTGGAGCCTTGAAAGTAATTGCAATCTCGGACGCCCGCGCCCGTAACCGCTTACCTGTCCGCAGATAGAACGGAGTCCCTTTCCAGCGCCAGTTCGAGATATGCGCCTTAAGCGCAATATAGCTTTCGGTCCTGCTGGCGGGATTTTCTGAATGAACCACGTAGCTCTCATGTCCACTACCGGCCAGATACTGCCCCCGCACGATATCCTCGGGCTTCACCGGATCCAGCGCACGGATTACCTTCAACTTCTCATCCCGCACTGCATCGGGATCAAAATGATAGGGCGGCTCCATCGCTATCAGACACAAAAGTTGCATCAGGTGGTTCTGCACCATATCGCGCATCGCACCAGACTTATCGTAATAAGACCCACGCCCGTCAACGCCTACTGTCTCAGCGACGGTGATCTGCACATGGTCGATATACTCAGCCTTCCAGAGCGGCTCAAACAAGATATTGGCAAAGCGCACAGCCATCAAATTCTGCACGGTCTCTTTACCAAGATAATGGTCGATCCTGTAAATCTGGTGTTCCGTAAAATACTTAGCCAGCGTCTCGTTTAGCATCCGCGCGCTGCTTAGATCACGGCCAAAGGGCTTTTCCACCACGATCCGACTCCAAGCATCGGCAATGCCATACCCGTGCAACCGCTCAGCAATATCCGCAAAGAGAAGAGGGGCGACCGAGAAATAGAATGCCCGCACCACGTTCTCGCGCATCATCGCCTTGAGCGCAGACCAGCCGCCCGTGCCCTTCGCATCAATCGAGACATAGCCAATCCGGTTGATGAAGGCATCAATCGCTGCCACATCCTGTCGCACTTTTGGCACAAATTTATCGATGGCCTCACGCACCGAAAGCCGAAAATTCTCCTCCGTCAGATCGGCCCGCGCCGCGCCGATAATCCGACTTCTCTCGGGCATCTGGCCCGCAAGAAAACGCCGGTACAACCCCGGAAAAATCTTGCGCTGCGCAAGGTCCCCCGTCCCGCCAAAGATCACAAGGTCAAAAGTATCGACCGGAATCACACGCGAAACCATAGAAAAACCCTCGCTACGACAGATCCAGCGCCACACTATTTGCGCCAACGCGGGGTACTTTTATTGTCCCACCGCCCCTGTTTAGCACCACTTTCGCCTTGGACCAACCGATCCGGTGCAAAACAGCATACTCAAACCTCGTCTGGCAACATCCAGCGCACCCTTAAAAGTCTCGGTTTTTTCTTTAACCACTGCACCGCAAGCTCAAGCCCGTGCTCCCAAAACCCCTCGCCCGAAGTGGAAACCAACAGTTCTAGCACACCCCCTCGACCAATCTTGCAACTATCTCAGATAGATGAAGCACACTTGTCCGCGAAACTGCCTCCGTCTCGACCAAAAGAAAAGCCACTGAACAAACAAATCATGGGATAACACCGTCCCCGCTTCTCGTTGTCCCTAATATATTCGGAAGAGAAAGCTGTCGCATAGGCAACACGGGAAAACGCCGCTCCGCTAGGTCAGGAGAGACTGACCTCAGACATCAAGTTCTGCATCCCAATAGAGATAATCCATCCAGCTTTCATGCAAATGGTTCGGTGGAAACCGCCGCCCATGCACCTGCATCTCCTCGGCACTCGGCTGGCGCGGCGGGCGGCGCAGGTGCATGTTTACCTGCCGCAAGGTCTTCGATCCTTTACGAAGATTACAAGGCGAACAAGCGGCAACCACATTCTCCCAGCTCGTCACCCCACCTTGCGACCGCGGCAGGACATGATCGAAAGTAAGATCACCCTTGAACCCGCAATACTGGCAGCAAAATTCGTCTCGCAGAAAAAGATTGAAGCGCGTGAATGCCACGCGCTTCTGGGGTCGAACAAATTCTTTCAGGACCACCACACTGGGTACACGGAACTCAACTTTCTGGCTTCGCACCATATAATTGTATTCCGCCACGATCTGGACACGGTCAAGAAAGGCCGCTTTGATCGCTTCTTGCCACGGCCATAGACTAAGAGGGTAATAACTCAAAGGGCGGTAATCCGCATTTAACACCAAAGCCGGATAATACTTCAGCACCGCCGGATCACGCACGAATTGAGCTCTGAAATCGCCATCCGTCACCTTAGACACTCCGCCTTCAAGCCACTGCTCTGCAACATAGAGCAGGGAACCCTGCCCCGACAAAGCTGACTATATATAGCGTAACTTGACTGACAAGTCCCTCAAGCTCTAGTATATAATGCTACTTTGCTAAACATTACGAACGACCATTTCCCAAACCAATCTCCTAGATGCGGGTAAAATCATACCCCTCCTGCCCCATCAGGCACATTCCTCATGCCCTAGAACTAACGCGGCATCGCTCACGCCCCATAAAACCACAAACAGACAGCACCCTAGAAGATCTAAGGAAACGACTAACCCAGCTCGCCTGCGTGAGGCTGAATTCACGCCAAACAGGATGCCAAAAGCTATTCTGCTATACATACTGGTTGAGATAATCCAAAATCAGCATGAGAAGCCGACGAGCACGAATATAATGAGAGACAGAACACCTGCTGTGGCACGGAAAGTCGTAGACGGTAAAAATGCCGAGCGGTTCAGGCTGCCAGCCCAAATGAGCTATGACTAAATAAAAAAACCTCTCCGGGCCTTACGGCCAGAGAGGTTCATGTCACAGGTCTAAAACTAGCGCTCAGCTACATCCGCTCGTGCCACCGCAGGTGTTGCACTTCATGCAAGTACCGTTGCGAACCAGCGTGTAGTTACCACATTCACCGCATGAGTCGCCCTCGTAGCCTTGCATCTTTGCCTTAGTACGAACATCCATGCCGACTGTGCCGGTGGAAAGCGCGGTCATGGCCGTTTCGGCCACAAGGCTAGTCATGGTCAAACTTTCGGTACTCGTAGGTTGGGCGCTGGAGAGAAGACCGCCCTGAAACACCACAAGCTCTTGCGGCAAACGCTTACGCAGGTAGCCAGTCGAAGAGATTGATTTGAGCATCTCGATCGACTTCGACGCCTGACTATCGCTCACCTCACCAAAGTTACGTTTACCTTCGACATCACCACGGCCAAGATCGTCGAAGGATGCACCTTCGGGTTTCACATGAGCCAAATCGGTACGATCGAGATAACTGATCGCCA
>JADZAO010000004.1 GCA_020852535.1 Paracoccaceae bacterium
AAAATGCACTGGCGTCCCCAGTAACGCTAAAACCCTTCTTCGACGATGATGAAGGTCTAAAAGAACTCGGGGGACCTGCCTATCTAGTAAGGCTTGCCGGATCGGCAATCTCGGCCTTTGCTGCCCGCGATTATGCACAGATAATCTATGACCTTGCCGTGCGGCGCGAGCTGATCGCGTTGGGACGCGACATCTCAGCTAAGGCCGCCAAAGTAGACATGGCATCAGAACCGTGCGAGCAAATCATCGAAGCGGAACAGAGGCTATATAAACTGGGCGAACAAGGTGTGGCCGAACGAGGCTTCGTTTCCTTTCTAAAAGCCATTACCAGTGCAGTGAACGTGGCAAACATCGCTTATCAGCGTACCGGAGTTCTTTCAGGCATATCAACGGGTCTGGTAGACCTCGACAAAAAGCTCGGAGGGTTGCACCCTTCCGACCTACTAATTCTTGCTGGTCGCCCGTCGATGGGAAAAACTTCGCTTGCAACTAACATCGCTTTTAACGTGGCGAGAGCCTACAAACGCGGCCTCAGGCCCGATGAAACAGAGGGGGCGATCGAAGGCGGCGTAGTCGGGTTCTTTTCACTCGAAATGTCCTCAGAACAGCTAGCCGCACGTATTTTATCGGAGGCATCGGCAGTACCCTCAGAACAGATCAACCGCGGTGACATGACAGAACAAGAGTTCCGCCGCTTCGTCGATGTCGCCAAGACGCTGGAAAGCTGCCCGCTCTATATCGACGACACCCCCGCTCTGCCGATCAGCCAAGTCGCCGCACGTGCGCGACGTCTGAAACGGACGCACGGACTTGATGTGCTGATAGTCGACTATCTCCAGCTTGTAAAAGGCTTGACGAAAGACAACCGCGTGCAGGAAGTCTCGGAAATTACTCAAGGTCTAAAAGCGATCGCCAAAGAATTGAACATTCCAGTGATCGCGCTATCACAGTTGTCCCGCGCTGTCGAAAGCCGCGAAGACAAACGCCCACAACTGTCAGATCTACGAGAATCTGGATCGATCGAACAAGACGCCGATGTGGTGATGTTTGTATTTCGCGAGGAATATTACAAAGAACGCGAAAAACCGGCCGATCACGAATTGGAAAAGATGGCGCAATGGCAGACCATTATGGAAAACGTGCATGGTAAAGCCGAGCTCATCATAGGTAAGCAGCGTCGTGGTCCCATCGGCACAGTGGAACTGGCCTTCGAGGGCCGCTTCACCCGCTTTGGAAACTTGGTCAAACCATGGCAAAGTGATAGCAGAGTCGAATACTGATCCCACCCAAATGACATGCTTTGCAGAATCGTCCACTAAGTTCTCGCGACGACTAGCAAAATGGCAACCATGCGCTTGAAACTAAAAAACAAGATCGCCATCGTGATAGACGACAGTGCAGGCATCGGCCAAGCAATCTCAAAGTCTAGAAATATATCGTGGTCAACGTCTCATCCAAGAAGGCTATGAGGTGCAAAGCCCGACCTTGAGCTATGTGACGACAAAGGCAACGCCGCTAAAACCATCCCACAAACAGACCACCACCTTCGTTTCATATGAAGTACGCATCAGTGATGACAAAAATCTATGATTTTATTTCTCAACTTCCTTTCATAATGTACCGAAAAATAAACAAAATTATTCGCCGCATCCCGCCAAGAAAACATGTGGCATTTGAGCGCAAAACGATCGATACGATCTTCTTCACTCTGTCATCCCACACCAAGGGGCAATAGTTTTACCTAACTGGCGGCTATCTCCACTTCGACCCTAAAATAATAGTATGTGTCGCGGACAAAAATTTTACAATGCGGCACCACGTTGCACCATACCTTTAGAAGATTTCAACAAAGAGAGTTGAAAGCCAAGGCAGAATCAACTTGACCACGAGGCATGGTCTGTCGAATACCCCCCATATGGCAACAGCGACCCTTTCTATTGATCTCGACGCGATCTGCATGGCTTGGCGCACCCTCAACCGACTTTCGGCGACGGGCGTAGAGACAACTGCGGTTGTCAAAGCCGATGCCTATGGCCTCGGCGCGACGCGTGTAGCGCGGGCACTTGCGCAGGCAGGGGCAAGACGCTTTTTCGTTGCGACAACCGAAGAAGGAGCAGCGTTACGCCAATCCCTAGGACCCGGACCTCAGATAAACATCTTTAACGGACATATGGCGGGCGACACCGACATGATCCATGACCTTGAGCTCACCCCCATGCTCAACTCGCTGGATCAAATAACGCGACATTTTGAGGCTTTGCCCGGCCACCCTTTCGGCGTACAACTCGACACTGGCATGAACCGTCTGGGGATAGAACCTACAGAATGGACCGCAATTGCGCCGATTGTACTGGAGGCAAAGCCTGAAATACTGATGTCTCATCTAGCTTGCTCCGACGAACCAGAACACCCAATGAATCCACTCCAGCTGGCAAATTTTCATGCCATGACCGATGGTCTTTGTGTTCCGCGCTCGCTGGCCGCCACGGGTGGCATCCTGCTAGGCGAAGAATATCATTTCGACCTGACACGACCAGGTGTTGGACTTTACGGCGGACGGCCCTTTAGCAATCGAAGCATAGTGCGCCTGTCCTTGCCGGTAATTCAGATCCGCGAGGTCGCTGCGGGCGAGACTGTAGGCTATGCATGCGCATGGACCGCTACCCGACCTTCGATCATAGCCACGCTGTCGGCGGGTTATGCCGATGGACTTTTGCGCAGCCTGTCAGGACGGGCGCCGCTTTGGGACGGAGATACGTCGGTACCCCTGATCGGACGGGTATCAATGGATCTTATCACCGCTGATATAACCGATCTGGCCGAAGTGCCTTCACATCTCGACATCCTCTGCGACCAGCAAGGGGTGGATGATCTGGCAGCCATCGCAGGCACTATCGGCTATGAAATCCTAACTTCACTAAGCCCGCGTTATGACCGGCGCTATGTCGGAACCGGAACATGATATTAGTTGCCCCCATCGCGACGCTCGGGCGAACAGTACTGGCCTTTCTTGCCTATGTGGGGCGGATCGCGTTATTCGCCGTTTCAGTGGTGAGCCATCTCTTCCGACCGCCCTTCTATCCACGTGAATTCTTCATCGCGGGAATGCAGATCGGCTGGTTTTCACTTCCCATGGTTGGATTGACAGCAGTCTTTACCGGTGGAGCTCTGGCCTTGCAGATCTATTCTGGCGGTTCACGCTTCAATGCCGAAGCTGCGGTACCCTCAATCGTTGCTATCGGTATGGTGCGCGAACTTGGACCCGTGTTAGGCGGACTAATGGTCGCAGCGCGAGTAGCGAGTTCTATCGCCGCCGAGATCGGCACAATGAAAGTGACCGAGCAGATCGATGCTTTGGTAACGCTATCAACCAACCCCTTGAAATACCTCGTCCTGCCTCGTGTTCTGGCCTCTACTTTGGCAGTGCCAATCTTGGTGGCGGTGGGAGATGCCATCGGCATTGCAGGAGGCTGGATCGTCGGCGTGCAGCGGTTAGGATTCAATCCAGCGACTTATCTGCAAAACACTGCGGATTTTCTAGAGACATGGGATGTGGTGTCAGGCTTATGTAAGGGCGCTTCTTTTGGATTTATCGTCGCCATCATGGGCTGTTATCATGGTATGAACTCAAGCCGTGGCGCACAGGGCGTAGGAGCAGCTACCAAAACTGCCGTAGTGATGGCTTCGGTGCTGATCCTTACCACCAACTATCTACTAACCGAGGTGTTCTTTACCTCATGATCACGCTGTCAGCCGTTCACAAATCATTCGGTACCAACCGCGTCTTATTAGGTATCGACCTGACAATCC
>JADZAO010000005.1 GCA_020852535.1 Paracoccaceae bacterium
ACCTAGCAAAGATCAAAGCTAGCGATGTCGTACTGCTGCATGGCTGTTGCCATAATCCTACCGGCGCAAACCTTGATGCAGCACAATGGAATACGGTGGTAAAACTGCTCACGGAAAAGGGAGCAATACCCTTCATTGATCTAGCATATCAGGGATTTGGTGACGGTCTGCAAGCCGACGCAGCCGCGACCCGCCTTGTCGCGAAATCCTTCCCCGAAATGCTAATCGCGGCCTCGTGCAGCAAAAACTTCGGCATCTACCGCGAACGCACCGGCATCTTGATCGGCATAGGCGATGCGGCGAGCAAGGGCATTTTACAGGGCAATCTAAACTTCCTCAACCGCCAGAACTTTAGCTTCCCACCCGATCACGGCGCACGACTAGTAACAATGATTCTCAAAGACGCGGCACTGACGGCCGAGTGGGAGGCAGAGCTCGAAGAGATTCGCCTGAACATGCTGAGCTTACGGCAATCCTTGGCTGACGAATTACGTCGCGTGACAAACTCCGACCACTTTGATTTCATAGCCAATCATCGCGGCATGTTCAGCCGCCTTGGCCTAACCGAGGCACAAGTAATTCGCCTGCGCGAGGAACATGCAATCTATATGGTAGGTGACAGCCGCATCAACATCGCAGGGCTAAATGCGCAAACCGTTCCCACTCTTGCAGCGGCCATCGCAAAGGTCGCCTAAGTCTTCTTCACCGATAGAGGAAATGACCTCAAGGATCCCTCCTATCGACTTTTCAGTTTACTTCGAACAGGAACGGCTCACACTTTTGTACAAATTTTAAAATCTTTTAGCGTATTGCCCGAAAATTAGACCCACAAGAACACAAATCGTCCAGCGTAACGCTCCACATTTCCACTTTAGATATGTAGATTGCGTCAAAACAAATGCACGAGAAACACGGGCAGCAAGAATATGACACAAACAGGCAAAGGCCGTGGCCCCCTCGTCGCGGATCAACGCTACTCATCGGAACGACAGGCCAAAGCCACGCGGCGCAACGGATCAGGTGATGGCCCGCGTAAACCCGCACCCAAACGCGGGTTTATCAGCAGACTTGCCTTCGGCATACTCGGCTTTCTATTGCGCATCATATGGGGCGTGATCTGGCGGCTCAGCTTAATCACGGCAACTATCGTCGGCGCCTTCGTACTGTTCTTCTATGCACAGCTCCCCCCGATGACCGATCTGATCGACGCTCGCGCAAAAGGATCGGTCACGCTTCTAGATCAGGACGGCAAAGTATTTGCATGGCGCGGCGAAACCTTCGGTGGGATGATCACAGCCTATACCGTTTCACCTTATCTTAAAAACGCAGTCATCGCGACCGAAGACCGGCGCTTCTACCACCACTTTGGCATCAGCCCACGCGGCATTGCCAGCGCCATACGCATCAACATTTCGGAAGGACGCGGCGCGCTAGAAGGCAACGGTGGATCGACCATCACACAACAGGTGGCAAAACTTCTATGCCTAGGTGCAACCTACAACCCAAAACAATGGAAATCCGAAGCAGAATATGAAGCCGATTGCCGCAAAGGCGGAATTGTTCGAAAAATCAAAGAAGTCCCCTTCGCAATGGCGATGGAGGCAAAATATTCCAAGGATGAGATCCTCACGATCT
Organism: Paracoccaceae bacterium; assembly: GCA_020852535.1. GTDB lineage: Bacteria > Pseudomonadota > Alphaproteobacteria > Rhodobacterales > Rhodobacteraceae > Paragemmobacter. The sequence continues at coordinate 1,636 of JADZAO010000005.1, forward strand.
ACTTCAACCGCGCCTATCTAGGTGCGGGCACACACGGCTTTGAAGCAGCAACGCAACGCTACTTCGGAAAATCCGCCAATGACGTGACCCCGGCAGAAGGGGCGATGCTCGCAGGCCTTCTTAAAGCACCCTCGACCTTTGCCCCCACCAACAACCTTGAGCGCGCACGCGCACGCGCCAATGTGGTGATCGGACTAATGGAAGAACAAGGCTACCTAAGCAAAACCGAGGCCGACGAGGCCCGCGCCAACCCTGCCAAACTGTCGCAGGCGGCGGCGACAAAATCAGGGGGCTATTTCGCCGATTGGGTCATGGAAACCACACCTGCTTTCCTAACCTCAGAAACTACCGAGGATGTTGTGATTCGCACCACGCTTGACCAGCGTATACAGAAAGCGGCGGAAGAGGCCGTGTCCTATGTCTTCGACACCAAACTGAAAAATGGCTCGAACGCCCAGACCGCCGTCGTGGTGATGGCTGCCGATGGCGCGACCAAAGCGATGGTCGGCGGACGCAAAACCGAACTTGCCGGTTCCTTCAACCGCGCCACACAGGCCCTGCGCCAGACAGGATCGGCCTTCAAACCATTTGTCTATGCCGCAGCCCTCGATCTAGGCTGGAGCCCAATGGACTATGTCGAAGACACACCGCTGACCATCAACATCCCTGGTTCCGGTCCTTGGACCCCCTCAAACTATGACAAGAAGTTCAAAGGACTAATCACGCTCGCACAGGCACTCAAGGAAAGCCGCAATATTCCTGCGGTCAAAGTATCTGAGGCAGTAGGCCGCGATCTGGTGCGGCAGGTGGCGCAAGGTTTTGGCATCGAAAGCGACCTTGCAACAGGCCCTGCGCTGGCACTCGGCGCATCAGAATCCACGCTGATCGAAATGACGGGTGCCTATGCAGGCATTCTAAATGGCGGCTCGACCGTGAAACCCTATGGTCTTCTAGACCTCAGACTTCAAGGCGAAGCGGAACCCCTAATAGGCGCGACAGGCGGTATCGGCGAGCGGGTGATACAGGAAAACTCGGCCCGAGAACTCACATGGATGATGACGCAGGTGATCGAAGGTGGCACAGGCGCCCGCGCCCATCTGCCTGACCGGCAAGCTGCAGGTAAGACCGGAACCACGCAAGCCGCTCGCGATGCGTGGTTCGTGGGCTACACCGCCGATTTTGTCGTAGGCGTATGGATGGGCTATGACGACAATAAACCGCTCACCGGCGTAACGGGCGGCAGCATCCCAGCGGAAATCTGGCACGAGGTCATGCTGCGCGTAAACGAGGGCGTACCCCCAAAACCGCTGCCGCTAATCGTACCTGAACCAAAACAACCGCCCCTGCCCGGCACCGAGCCAACCCCATTGCCCCCGGGCGCAATCGCTAATAGCGGGGTCGACACCGATGGCGACGGCATAGCCGATGCATGGCCTGTTGATCCAAACGACCCTAAAAGCGCCCTCGTCAACCCGAGCAACGACCAACTAGAAACGCAACAGCCACAACGTGACAGACTAACCGAGGATCCAGTAGAATCACTTCTGAAAGATCTTCTAAACACCAACTAGACAATACTTGCCCACAACCAGAAAAAGGACATCGCAAGGCTATCCTACGATGCTAGGGTATCATGATGACTAAACCTGCCTTCAGCACAATAATGCAAATAGATAAGATCAATCTAGCTGAACTGCCCCTCTTCCATCGTTCTCCTTTGTCAAAAATATCCTTAGAAGGCACATGCCCTATTCACCAAGGCTGCGGCAAAGGACCATTTATAACGCCATCATCGCTCCTTAAAAACGGAGTGGCGCGACAGAAAATCTTCACATTCCAAAAGAAAAAACCCACTTACGCGAGGCGCGCAAACACGCAAAAAAAATCAAATTGTGTTGAGTTGCGCGATCAATTTGTCCAAATCGCCACCATTCCTATCAAGCAGCGCCCCGATCTCGGTTCGTTCCGAGGCAAGCATATTCACCCCCTCAATAATAATATTGAAGAACAAATTGCGGCCCGACTTATCTGAAACGTGCCAGCGCAGATCAAAGGGGGTCTCACCTGCCAGCGTAGCAACCGAAATAACCTCGTAATAGCTCTTGATCGGCTTGGCATCGACAACCTCAATCTTGCCGCCAATGAACTCGCGGAAACGGCGTCCGTATTTACGCGACAGATAACCCTGATAAGCCTTAGAAAACGCCGCCATCTGCGCAGCACTAGCAGATCGTGCGGCAACACCCAGCGCCGCACGCGCAATCACCGGTACATCAGCATATTTAACGAATAGCTCTTCGAAATCGCCAAACATCTGGCTTTCCGAGTGACCCGAACCAATAATAGTGTTCACATCCGCCACGACTTTATCGATCAGCCCTCGCGCAGCACCGACGTCCAGTGCGGCTGTCGGAAGCGGCAGTGCGAAAAAGACCGAAGAAACAAGAGCGACCGAGGTAAAACTGCGGCGCGTCAGACGGAAATTGGCAGGATCATTTTGCATAGGGATCATCGAAATTAGTGTCATCATTTGTATCAGCACCGCCACCTAGCTGGCCCAACTTGAAGCGACGTTTCTGCAAATAAAAAAGCCGCAGCTGCGCGTAGCTATCTGCACTATCGTATAAAACAGAATCAAAAGTTTCGGAATAGCGCGACCGATCACC
>JADZAO010000006.1 GCA_020852535.1 Paracoccaceae bacterium
AATCATGCTGACAAAGCACCTGTTCAAGCACCCCATCCAAACGCGCGACACGCCCGCGAATATCGGACCGGTCAAGCTGAAACGGCAGAACAGTATCGTCCCATGCGAATTGAGAACCAAGAGTCATCGAATTTCCTGATTGTGTCCCTCAGGCATACCGCGCCAATATGACCAGGACAAGTTTTGGACCTATGGTATTAACATGATCCGTCGATATGGTGAGCCTGTAAAGAAAGGTCAACACTACAAACACAGACCGGGTGTTTATGCTATTCTATTAATCGGTCCCAATATTCTACTGACACATCAAGATTATCCCAAGCCAGAATTCCAGCTTCCAGGCGGTGGAGTAAACACAAACGAACACCCCATCGTCGCTTTGCACCGCGAGGTCTTCGAGGAAACAGGGTGGAAGATTGACATTACCCGGCGTATCAACACCTTCCGTCGTTTCACCTTTATGCCCGAATACGACATCTGGGCCGAAAAACTTTGCACCATCTACCTTGCACGCCCAGTGTTCCGCCTTGGTCCTCCAAAGGAAATCAGCCACACTGCCGTCTGGTTACCAGCAGCAAAAGCCGTTCAACTACTCGGCAACGCCGGTGACAGGGCAATGCTAGCAAAGGTGCTCGGCATATCCGCGGCCCGACAATAATCCCGAAAACAATGCCAAACAAAACCTACTCGACAAACTACTTACGCATTGTTCACCTAAAGATTTGATCACCCTTGCCCCAACGAACAAGACCCGATACACCGCGCGCCATATTTCCAACAGGAAAGAAGCGGGTATGTCCAAGCTAAAAAAAGTTGTTCTCGCCTATTCGGGCGGTCTCGATACCTCAATCATCCTGAAATGGCTTCAAACAGAATATGGCTGCGAGGTTATTACCTTTACCGCCGACCTTGGCCAAGGTGAAGAGCTCGAACCCGCTCGCCAAAAAGCAATCCTCCTTGGCATCAAACCCGAAAACATCCACACCGTCGATGTACGCGAAGAATTCGTCCGCGACTTCGTCTTCCCAATGTTTCGCGCCAACACACTTTATGAAGGACTATATCTCCTAGGCACCTCGATCGCTCGCCCGTTGATCTCACAGCACCTTGTGCGCATCGCCCACCAAACAGGCGCAGATGCCATAGCCCACGGCGCAACGGGCAAAGGCAACGATCAAGTCCGTTTTGAACTTTCAGCCTACGCACTTGACCCCTCGATTAAAGTCATCGCCCCATGGCGCGAATGGAATCTAACCAGTCGCACCAAGCTGCTGGAATTTGCCGAAACAAACCAGATTCCAATCTCAAAAGACAAGCACGGCGAAGCCCCCTTCTCGGTCGACGCCAACCTCCTACACACTTCATCCGAGGGCAAAGTTCTCGAAAATCCTGCCGAAGAAGCCCCCGAATTCATCTACCAACGTATCTCGCCGGTTGAAAAAACGCCCGATAGACCAGAATATATAGAAATCAGCTTCGAACGCGGAGATGCCGTTGCGATCAACGGCAAATCTCTTTCTCCCGCCACCATCCTAACCAACTTAAACGAAATCGGCGGAAAGCATGGCATAGGACTATTAGACCTCGTCGAAAACCGCTTCGTCGGCATGAAATCGCGCGGCATTTACGAGACTCCCGGCGGCACAATCCTTCTAGAAGCCCATCGCGGCATCGAACAAATCACTCTTGATGCAGGCGCAGGCCACCTGAAAGATTCGCTCATGCCACGCTACGCAGAGCTAATCTACAATGGCTTCTGGTTCAGTCCCGAACGTGAAATGCTGCAAGCCTTGATCGACAAGTCACAAGAACACGTCACCGGCACAGTCCGCATAAAACTCTATAAAGGCAGCGCTCGTACCGTAGCCCGCTGGTCCGACCACTCGCTATATTCCGAAAAGCACGTGACCTTCGAAGAAGACGCCGGAGCCTATGACCAAAAAGACGCTACAGGCTTCATCAAGCTAAACGCTCTACGCCTAAAACTAATAGCCACGCGCAACACTCGTGTTGCTAAAAAATAACCTATAATGGGGTGCACGATCTTCGAGCGCCCCACTATTTACCCCTCAACACAGTTTATTATCCGCCCAACCGATCACCAAATAATCCACTTCAACACGACCACGCACAATCTGTTTAGCAACACAACGCTAAATCCTCGACAAGATATAAACCCACACCACTCTTACTACCCACATACAAACAACCTCATAACGAAGCCGCGTCAAATTCGATGAACCGCAAGCCGCTGATAATAGGGTAAAGCTTGTTCGACCAAAGGCGCATAATCCGCCGCCAAACTAGACAAAGGCCCTTCCGGCTTTTCAATCCCAGTCGAAGCGTGAACTGCGTTGTACCAATGCGGTGCCCAAACCCCATCATAGGGCTTCGGTCCCGCCTCCCAATACAACATCCCCTCAACAAAGGATATACCCAACGCCGCACATAGCCGTCCCAAAGTTCCCCGAGGATCAGCACGAATATCCGCGCTATCCACAACCAGCGGAATCTTCCCACTAAAAAGCGCTACCTGCTCGAATAGTTTCGCCTGCTGAACAAACCCAATATCGGCTAAAGTCGGCGCTTCCCGCTTTTTCGAATAACTCGCTACAACCCGTGCCGGATGTCGGATCAAGAAGACATTGGTAAGACCACGCATGAAGGCACGATCAAACTCTGGCAACATATGCATCGTCATATGCTTTTGATACCAGATCGCCCGCCCGGCAGGCTGCGGTCCAAGACAGGCTGCGGCGACCTTTGCGGCATCCACCTCTCCCGCCGCAATCACATCGTCTCGCATTGGGTGATCAATGCCTGTGGCCGCCAAATAAGCCGCATAAAAAGGCTCATCCCACACCGAGCAATCGCCTCGCGCAGCAAAGGCATACATCAACGCGGTCGACATATTCCGCGGGCCCGACCACATTGCAATCCTCACGATTCCGCAACCTTCATCTTGTACAGCGCTCGCAACCGCTCGGTCATCGACCCCATCTGCCCCGTCCCAATCTGTCGCCCATCAATCATGCCGACTGGAGTTTGTGCGCCAAAAGTGCCCGTCAAAAACGCCTCATCCGCGCCATAAGTGTCAACCAATGAAAAATTACGCTCATAAACCGGTATATCATTTTCACAACACAGTTCGATCACCTTCCTCCGCGTAATACCATTCATACAATAATCACCTGTGCTGGTCCAAACGGACCCCTTCCGAACAATGAAGAAATTGCAAGCATTTGTTGTGTTCACGAAGCCATGCACATCAAGCATCAACGCCTCATCCGCACCCGCCTTTTGCGCAGCAATACAAGCTAAAATGCAATTCAGTTTGGAATGGCTGTTCAGCTTTGGGTCCTGCGTCATCGGCAAGCCGCGCAAATGCGGTACGGTTGCTAGCGTAATCGGACGCAAAATCTTCGGCTTGGAATGTTCCATGATGATCACAAAGCTAGGCCCGTTCTGCGACAAGCGCGGATTTTGAAACGGCCGTGTCTTGACCCCCCGCGTCACCATTAACCGCGCGTGGGCATCAGTAACCATCCCATTAGCCTTTTGAGTCTCTAACACAGCCAAAACGACCTGATCCTTGGTCATTCCGATATCAAGATCAATTGCTTTCGCCGCCTCGAACAACCGGTCTATATGCTCATCCATAAAAGCCCACTTGCCCTCGTAAAGTCGAATCCCCTCCCAAACCCCGTCACCTAGCATAAAACCAGAGTCATAAACCGAAACTACTGCTTGAGCTTTCGACACGATCCGCCCATTTACATAAATTAGAATACGCTCATTACGCGCATCTTCTTCTGCAGCATGAGTAGAAACATGGTCCGTCATTTTAATCCCTTTCAGTTTTTAACAAACTGACCCAAGCATCAGCCCCGCACAATGGCCCTTTCCGCCCCCTGTCAGCTTTTGTAATCTCAGCTTAACACTTGAGGGACAAATGACCGACGACACTGTCACGCCGATGATGGCACAATATCTCGATATCAAAGCAAAAAACCCCGGGGCATTACTGTTCTACCGGATGGGTGATTTCTACGAAATGTTCTTCAATGATGCAATCGCGGCCGCCGAAGCACTTGATATCGCCCTAACCAAACGCGGCTTCCACTTAGGCGAACCCATCCCGATGTGCGGTGTCCCCGTCCACACATCTGAAAGCTATCTTTTGCAACTCATCCGCAAAGGTTTTCGTGTCGCCATAGCAGAACAGCTCGAAGACCCTGCCGAGGCAAAGAAGCGTGGCTACAAATCGGTAGTAAAGCGTGATGTTGTTCGCCTCGTCACTCCCGGCACTTTAACTGAAGACGCCCTTCTTGAAGCACGTCGCCACAACTTCCTCGCTGCCTATTCTGAAGTGCGCGACGAAGGTGCCCTCGCATGGGCCGACATTTCAACAGGCGAATTTCGCGTTATATCTTGCCCCCCCATTCGCCTTGGACCAGAATTGGCACGCCTTTCGCCCCGAGAACTATTGATCAGCGAAGCGAAAGAGACAGATTTAACCACGTTAGTTTCTGAATCTGGCGCGTCTCTCACCCCAATATCCCAAGGTTCATTCGAATCAACTTTTGCCGAAAAGCGCCTCTGCACCCTATTTAAGGTAACATCGCTCGACGCCTTTGGCCTATTCAACCGTGCCGAACTCTCGGCCATGGGCGCAATCGTCGATTACCTCGAGCTCACTCAACGCGGCAAACTCCCCTTCCTGCGAGCACCGCTCAAAGAATCTTCAGGTAGTACAATGCAGATCGATGCCGCAACTCGTCGCAATCTCGAACTCACGACGGCGCTTTCAGGGGGTCGCGAAGGCTCGCTCCTCGCCGCCATTGATCGCACTGTCACCGCCTCAGGTGCCCGCTTGCTCGAACGCCGCATCTCGGCCCCCTCGCGTGATCTATCAGTCATCCAAGCCCGCTTAGACGCCCTACGACACCAGATCAATAAACCCCGCCTACGGTCGGAGCTACGCGATGCCCTACGCAGCGTACCCGACATGGATCGCGCCCTATCTCGCCTTGCGCTTGACCGTGGTAGCCCACGCGACCTTACCGCCATCAGAACAGGCCTTACGCAATCTGGCATAATCGCGGCTCGCCTGACCGAGACGCCCGCCCTGCTAGCAGAAGCGGCGGCATCTCTCACAGGTCACGATCAACTAGCCAACCTACTTAACCGAGCTCTCGTCACCGAACCTCCGCTTCTTGTCCGTGATGGCGGCTTCATCGCCTCCGGCTATGATCCCGAACTTGACGAAGCCCGTCGCCTACGTGACGAAGGACGCAGCGTAATTGCAGCGATGCAGGCCAAGTTCATTTCTGAAACCGGTATCCCAAGCCTTAAAATAAAACATAATAACGTACTCGGATACTTCATCTAAACCAAATCAACCCATGCGGAGCGTATGCTCTCCCATCCATTGTCAGAACGCTTCATCCACCGCCAGACCACCGCCGGACAAGTGCGGTTCACAACGGTCGATCTGTCAGAAATGGAAACACGCATCCTGAACGCAGGAAACCACGCACTCGAAATCGAAAAGCGCCATTTTGCGATCCTACGACAAGCTGTACTAGACTACGCGGGCCCCATAGGAGAAACCGCACGCGCTTTAGCCGAAGTCGATCTTACCGCTGCCTTCGCCGACCTCGCAACTGAAGACAACTGGTCCGAACCCATAGTTGACAACTCCCGTGCCTTCGAAATCACGGCTGGCCGCCATCCAGTCGTAGAACGGGCCCTACGCAAACAAGGCAACATCCCCTTTGTAGCAAATGACTGCGCCCTAACCACCGGAGAAACACCCGCTATCTGGTTACTTACCGGCCCTAACATGGCCGGGAAATCCACCGTCCTGCGCCAAAACGCCTTAATTACACTGCTTGCACAGGCCGGCAGCTATGTCCCTGCGGCCACCGCCCATATTGGCGTTGTCAGCCAGCTTTTCAGCCGTATCGGCGCAGCAGATGATTTAGCCCGTGGACGTTCAACCTTCATGATTGAAATGGTCGAAACTGCCACTATCCTCAATCAAGCAAACGATCGGGCTTTAGTCATCCTTGACGAAATCGGCAGGGGCACGGCTACCTACGACGGTCTCTCTATCGCATGGGCCACGCTTGAACACCTGCACGAAATTAATCGCTGCCGCGTCCTTTTTGCTACCCATTACCATGAAATGACCGCGTTAGCTGGAAAATTAATAGGCGTTGAAAACGCAACCGTCGCCGTGAAAGAATGGGAAGGCGATGTAATTTTCATTCACGAAATAAAAAAAGGCGCTGCAGACCGCAGCTACGGCATTCAGGTCGCCCGCCTTGCCGGCCTGCCGCAAAGCGTAATCGACCGCGCTAAAATTGTACTCGAAGCACTTGAAAGCAACGAAAGACAAAACGGCACAAAACCCAAGGCACTAATCGACGACCTACCCCTATTCAACATCGCATCTACCGTATCCAAATCGATCACAAAAATCTCACCCCTCGAAGCAATGCTTAAAGACATCCAACCCGACGAACTTAGCCCAAAAGAAGCCCTGCGCCTAATTTACGAACTAAAAAACGCCTTAAAAAACTGACCGACATTCATACTAAGGTTTAAAGGTTCAAAAACCCAATCGCATAACCGTATCAATCAGCCGTATTCGAAGAAACCCCAACCTGCGCCGGACGCAACAAGCGATCATGTAACATGAAACCTTCAGTCATTACTTGAATGATCTGACCGACCTTAGTGCCTGGAATTGGAGTTTCGAACATTGCCTCATGACTTTGCGAATCGAACATATCTCCCACAACTGGCGTGATCGGCTTCACACCATGCTTTGTCATCACATTAGTCAATTCGCGAAGCGTAAGTTGTACGCCTTCGAACAGAGCAGCGGCCGCAGCTCTCTGCTCGTCAGTCGCGGCCTGAAGCGCACGGTTGAGATTATCATAAACCGGCAGTAGATCCCGCGCCAGCTTCGATCCACCATATTGTTCAGCCTCACGTCGGTCACGCTCACCACGTTTACGGGCATTCTCAGCATCTGCCAAAGCCCGCATAAAACGGTCGCGCATCTCATCCCGCTCAGCTCGAAGCGCATCAAGTTCATTCACCTCAACGAACTCATTAAGCTCTTCCTCGATTACGAAATCTTCCGAAACCGTCTTATCATCTACCATATCCTACAGCCTTCTCAGTTGCCCCAATCGGACACCAAACGTCCGACCATTTGCGCTGTGTAATCCACGATGGGAACAATGCGACCATAATTCAAACGAGTCGGACCGATCACACCCACCGCGCCTATAATTTTCCGATCTGCGTTCATATAAGAAGAAATCACCAAACTTGAACCAGAAAGTGAGAAAAGTTTATTTTCCGATCCAATAAAAATCCGCACACCTTCGGCCGTTTCGGCCAATTCAAGAAATTCCGCAATATCGCGCTTCTTTTCGAGATCTTCAAACAAACTGCGGATACGCTCAATATCAGAGCCATCCTCTCCAATTAGGTTCGCTTGCCCCCGTACTATCAGACGTTCCGACGTTTCGCCGGGGTTTTCCCAAACAGCCAGTCCCGATTGCACCAGATTCTGCGCTAGCGTATCAATCTCTTGGCGTCGTTTTACAATTTCAGAACCGATTGTGCGCCGCAACTCGGTCAGAGTCTTGCCCTCAGCCAAAGCGTTTAAAAAATTCGCCGCCTCACGCATCGAACTAGGAGTCTGTCCAGCAGGTGGAATAAAAATACGATTCTCAACCTGCCCGTTCACCAATACCATCACTACCAGCGCTCGCTCCGGCGAAAGGGACACAAATTCAATATGACGAATCGGTGCTTCCGCCTTAGGCGCCAACACAAGACTAGCTCCTCGCGTTATCCCAGACAAAGCAGCCCCGACATGGTCTAGCAGCGATGCTACATCCTGATCATTAGGCCCCGTGGTCGCATCAATCTGTTCACGGTCTTCATCAGCCAAACAACCGATCTCAAGCAAACTGTCCACAAACATCCGTAACCCAAACTGAGTTGGAATACGCCCTGCCGAAACATGTGGGCTATCAAGCAAACCGAGATATTCCAGATCCTGCATCACATTACGAATCGTCGCGGCTGAAAGTTTTTCCGTCATACTGCGCGTCAACGTTCGCGACCCCACCGGATCGCCTGATGCTAAATAACCTTCGACCACACGGCGGAACACCTCGCGTGAGCGGTCATTCATATCCGACAGGATTTTCGAACCGTCCGACATCATATATATTCCCAATGCGGCGACCAACTTTACCGTGAGACTACCATTCGTCAATCCAACATCGATCAGACTTGCATGACACGGGTCCGCCTGCGTATCTGGCCTCAAATGAAAAAAGGATCAAGAGATGCGCCCTTCCGGAAGAAAATTAAACGAACCTCGGCTTATCAGCATAGAACCAAACGTAATGAAACACGCCGAAGCTTCATGTTTGATCAAGATGGGTGAAACTCACGTACTATGTTCGGCCACGATCGAAGAAAAGACTCCTCCATTCCTCAAAAACACCGGCCTCGGCTGGGTAACGGCGGAATATGGAATGCTACCCTGCGCCACAAATTCACGCACACGACGCGAGGCAGCAGCAGGCAAACAATCGGGCCGCACGCAAGAAATACAACGTCTTATTGGACGAGCTCTGCGTGCTGGCGTTGATCGTTCCGCACTAGGTGAACGACAGATCATTATTGATTGTGACGTGATTCAAGCAGATGGCGGGACCCGCTGCGCCTCAATCACAGGCGGTTGGGTAGCACTAAAATTAACCGTAGAAAAACTGCTAAAATCCGGAACGATTATCAATGATCCAATCATCGACCATGTCGCAGCCATCTCCTGCGGAATCTATGCCGGTCAAGCGGTACTTGACCTAGACTATGCTGAAGATTCGACAGCCGGAACCGACGGCAACTTCATCTTGACCGGACAAAACCGACTGATCGAAATTCAAATGTCAGCCGAAAACGCAACCTTTTCTCGAGAAGAAATGAACGAACTACTTGATCTTGCACAAGCGGGCTGCGCTACGCTTGTTGCGGCCCAAAAGGCAGCATTAACCTGATGCGTAAATTAACCGAACCACAACTTCTTATCGCAACACATAACAATGGCAAACTGGAAGAAATTTCAGCTTTGTTAAAGCGCTTTCCAGTAAAAATAATATCGGCAGGAGAATTTGGCCTACCCGAACCCGTCGAGACTGAATCCAGCTTTATCGGCAATGCCCGCATCAAAGCACATTTTGCCGCAAAAACCTCAGGATTTCCCGCCTTAGCCGACGATTCTGGCATCTCCATCGATGCCCTCAACGGCGCACCTGGTGTTTATACTGCTGACTGGGCAGAAACCCCATCTGGCCGTGATTTCACACTAGCCATGACACGCACATGGAACGAGCTAGAAGCCATCAACGCACCTTACCCACGCAACGCCCAATTTCGCTGCACGCAGGTTCTGGCTTGGCCGGATGGACATGACGAAGTGTTCGAAGGCATTATAACCGGTCAAATCATTTGGCCAATGCGCGGTATACAAGGACACGGATACGATCCGATTTTCCAACCGGACGGGTTTAACATCACTTTTGGTGAAATGGATCGCTGGAAAAAAAACGAAATCAGCCACCGCGCAGACGCCTTCCGCAAGCTGATAAAAGGATGCTTCACATAAAACTCATTCCTAGAACTGCTTTACAACCATCCCATTGATAATGGATTCACCCTAAGATTGAAAATCAAGGTCACAGCATTCAAAGGATAGATAATGGAAAACTGGCAGGCAGGAGGCTTTGGACTTTATATCCATTGGCCTTTTTGCCAATCAAAATGCCCATATTGTGACTTTAATAGCCATGTCGCAACCCATATCGACCAAACTCGCTGGCGAGATGCCTACCTACGTGAAATCATCCGAATTGGCACAGAAACACAAGGGCGCATACTACAAACCGTATTCTTCGGAGGAGGCACCCCATCGCTAATGAATAGTGATACCGTGGCGGCAATTCTTGATGCCGTGCGAAGAACTTGGCCAATGGTCAAAGATCCAGAGATCACATTGGAAGCAAACCCTAGTTCAGTCGAAGCTGGACGCTTTCAAGCCTATCATGATGCAGGTGTAACGCGCCTATCGATGGGCGTACAAGCTCTAAACGACAAGGATTTACGGCGCTTGGGTCGGCTTCATTCAGCAAATGAAGCTCGAAAAGCTTTTGATATTTCAAGAAAAATTTTCAAACACGTAAGCTTTGATCTAATATATGCACGTCAAGACCAAACTTTAACCGACTGGCGTTACGAATTAAATGAAGCGCTATCGATGGCTGTCGATCATTTATCCATGTATCAGCTAACCATCGAAGACGGAACAGTATTTGGCGACCGATTCGCACGAGGCAATTTGAACGGACTACCAGAAGATGACGTTCAAGCAGACATGTATCTAATCACACAAGAAGTCTGCGCGGCACATGGCATGCCAGCATATGAAATCTCAAATCATGCCACCCCAGAATCAGAAAGCCGACACAATTTAATCTACTGGCGTATGGGTGACTACATCGGCATAGGCCCTGGAGCACATGGACGCCTCACACTTAATGGTACCCGTTGGGCCACCGAAGCCTTACGCAACCCAAATAAATGGTTAAATCACATCGAAACAGACCAAACCGGAGAGATACCCCGCGAGGCAATAAATCTTCCAGACCAAGCTACGGAATACCTGCTGATGTCGATGCGCTTAACTGAAGGAATGGAGATCGCCCGTTATGAGCAACTAAAAGGTAAAGCTCTTTGTAAAAATCGCCTAAATAACTTGACAGAACTCGGCCTAATACACAAAAAAAACGGTCGATTAATTGCCACAGTCAAGGGACGAATGATCTTAAACACTATCTTACACGAACTGAGAACCTAGATCGCCAAATCACGCCGCGCAACAGAAAGCGCCGAGCACAGCACGTCAAGATCATCAAGTGTCTGGTAATGCACAGTCAAAACCCCGCCTTCACCCGCTTTGTCATGATTAATCACAACGCGCATCTTTAAATTGGTTGAAAGGTCTTTCTCTAATGCCCGTGTATCGGCATCATTTTTAGTCTTAGAACGCCGGTTCGAGGCCTTACGATCACCCTTTTTCTCAAGAGACTTTACCAAAGATTCCGTCTCACGCACAGACAAACTACGCTTAATAACCTGACGAGCTAGTTCCGAGGCCTGCGACGACGTAATTAACGCGCGGGCATGCCCGGCCGAAAGCTTACCTTCACGAACAAAAGATTGTACATCTTCTGGCAGGTTCAATAAACGCAGCAAATTGGCAATATGGCTACGACTTTTCGATAAGGCTTCAGCCACCTTATCCTGCGTATGACCAAACCTCTCCATCAATTGCTTATAGCCCAGCGCCTCCTCAACTGCGTTAAGATCGGCACGCTGAATATTTTCTATGATAGCGACTTCGACAACCTCAGAATCAGAAAAATTACGCAAAATAACTGGTAATTCATGTAGTTGTGCCAACTGCGCGGCTCGCCACCGCCGTTCACCAGCGACGATCTCATAACGGTCACTTTGACCGAACTGTCGCACAATCAAGGGCTGGATAACGCCCTTTAACATAATTGAATTGGCCAATTCCTGCAACGCCGCAGGCTGAAAATCACGCCGCGGCTGATTCGGATTTGGAACAAGCTTCTCAATCGGAACAAGAAAATCAGGCCGACGTAGCCGGTCAGACGGCGTAGCCACATTAATATTAACATCTGCCATTAGCGCAGAAAGTCCACGACCCAATCCACGACGCTCAGTTTTTTTGTCCATCAGGCTGTCTCCTTGCTTCGTGCAATCGGGTGTCGAGCAATAAATTCACGTGCAAGAGCGCGATAAGCTTCACTGCCCTTTGATGCACCATCATAACTAAGCACAGACATAGCATAAGATGACGCTTCAGACACACGCACATTGCGAGGGATAATTGTCGAAAACACAAGATCACCCAAAATTTTCCTCGAATCCATTTCGACCTGCTGACTCAACTTGTTACGCCCATCACACATGGTCAACACAACACCTTCGATTCGCAACGCTGGATTTGCAGTCTGACGCACCTCACGAATCGTTAAAATCAACTGAGATAGGCCTTCAAGCGCAAAAAACTCAGCCTGGAGAGGCACCAAAACTGAATGACAAGCAACCATTGCATTTACTGTCAACAAACTAAGCGCGGGAGGACAATCAATAAAGATAAAATCAAAAGAAAATGCATCCATAGCTGGCTGACGCAATACATCGTGTAAAAGAAAACTACGCTTCTCGTTAGATATCAATTCCATATCAGCAGAAGAAAGATCTACATTGGCAGGACAAATCCACAGACCTTCGACTTTACTTTTCTGAATCACATCAGAAAGCGTAGCCCCTTCAAACAACAAATCATAGGTCGTTAATTGTCTATTATCACTTGAAACACCCAACCACGTAGATGCATTTCCTTGTGAATCTAGATCGACAAGAAGGACCTGCGCCCCAAGCTCCACTAGACCTGCCGCCAAATTGATAGCTGTAGTGGTCTTCCCAACACCTCCTTTTTGATTAGTAATAGCAATAATTCGAGGCTGACGCCCACGTGTTTCATCAGACATGTCGAAGACCTCTCACTTTCAACACAACCGCCGAGCTATCTGTTTTACTTAGACAGACCTCAAGATTAAAATTCCAATGCTTACGAGCAATTTCAACCTCAGATCGCCAACCAGCGCCTTTTGGAAACAAGGCAAAACCACCTTCAGCCAAATGACGATCTGCAAAGCCACACAAAAGATTAAACGGCGCCAGCGCACGCGCAGACAAAATATCAGCATTCATCTGAGAAAGATGCTCAATACGTTCTGTAATCACACAAGCCGTCAAATCAAGAAAGCGGATTGCTTCGCGCAAAAATGTTGCCTTTCGCAAATCCGCCTCAACAAGTGTAACTTTTGCGGCAGGACACAGTTCACGGCTTAAAATTGCAATAACGAGACCCGGAAAACCACCACCACTTCCAAGATCAACCCAATTTGAAAAGAAAAAATCAGGAT
>JADZAO010000007.1 GCA_020852535.1 Paracoccaceae bacterium
CGAGTTCAAAAAACTCAGAAAACGCATCGTACGGCAGGTCCGCGAAGCGATCGACACCTACGGCATGATCCAACGCAACGCAAAATGGCTAGTCTGTCTTTCCGGCGGCAAGGACAGCTACACGCTCCTAGCCGCACTGCACGAATTAAAATGGCGCGGACTACTGCCCGTGGAGCTGCTCGCCTGCAACCTCGACCAGGGCCAGCCAGGCTTTCCGGCAACCGTCTTACCCGAGTTTCTCACCCGCATGGGTGTCGCCCATCGCATCGAATATCAAGACACCTATTCCATCGTGATGGACAAGGTCCCCCAAGGCCGCACTTATTGCGCACTCTGCTCACGTTTGCGTCGCGGCAATCTATACCGTATCGCGCGGGAAGAAGGTTGTTCAGCCGTCGTCCTCGGCCACCACCGCGACGATATCCTCGAAACCTTCTTCATGAACCTATTCCATGGCGGACGCCTCGCCTCAATGCCTCCCAAGCTACTAAACGAGGATGGCGACCTCATGCTCTACCGCCCCCTCGCCTTTGTCTCCAATGAGGATTGTGAGAAATTCTCGCGCGCGATGAATTACCCCATCATTCCCTGTGATCTTTGCGGCAGCCAAGAAGGCCTCCAGCGCGTACAAGTCAAGAAGCTGCTCGACGATTGGGAAACCCGCACCCCCGGACGCCGTCAGATCATGTTCCACGCTCTAATGAACGTACGCCCCTCGCATCTGGCTGATCCTGCGCTTTTCGACTTCATGGGCCTAACACCAAGAGTCGCTCCTGCAGGCACCGATGACAAGCTAATGTGGGAACTGCACTGAACGATAGCAAAGGATCACTTACCATCCCCCTTGCCGCCTAAAAAATTTGAGTTGGCATAAAAAGAAAAACGGCAAAAAACCCAAGCGTGAGCCACACAAAAACCACTAACGAGCCCAAAGCCCTTGACCTTTGTCCACCCTTCTGTTGAACCACCGCAAACTCAATTTTACGGATGGCGGTGGTCCCTATGGACGATCAGAATAAAAAACTAATCCTCGCAACCGTGCTGAGCTTCCTCGTAATCTTCGTCTGGTTCGTGCTCTTCCCGCCACCTGAGGCCAAATTAGATCCAAGCGTCCCACTCACAGCTGTAACTGAAGCCGAGGCCCCTTCCACGGCAACACTCACGCCTGCCATGACGCAAGACGAAAGCCAGTCGGACGCCGAAGCCCCACGCATAATCGTCGACACCCCGCGCCTTGCAGGCTCAATCTCGCTGCTAGGCGGTCGCATCAACGACCTGTCGTTGAAAACCTACCGTGAAACGCTAGACCCCGACTCGCCAATGGTGCGTCTTCTCTCGCCCGTCGGTCAAGAACAGCCTTATTATGCTGTCTTCGGCTGGGGTCCAAGCAACGGCCTAACACCCGAAGACCTTCCTAGTGCACGCACCGAATGGCAAATCGCCAAGGGCGACACCCTCTCGCCAGACCAGCCTGTAACCCTGACTTGGGTAAACACGAAAGGCATGACCTTCATCCGCGAAATTGCCGTCGATGACCGCTTCATGTTCACCATAACCGACTCAGTCCAGAACGTCGGCACCACCGCCGTTTCACTCTTTCCATATGGCATCGTCGCCCGACACGGAAAACCCGTTGGCCTGCAAGGCTTTTACGTCCTGCACGAAGGCATTGTCGGCCGCACCGATGGCACCCTAACCGAACAGAAATACAAAGACCTCGAAGACCTACCCATAATCGAACGCGAAGGCGCACAGGCCGAAATCTCCGAAGCAACCAAGGACGGCTGGATCGGCTTCACTGATAAATACTGGATGACCACACTAATCCCCGAACAAGGTCGACCCTTCACCACAGTTACCAAATTCGTCCCCTCAAGCAACATCTACCAGACCGAGACGCGCCACCCTGTCCAAACGGTCGCACCCGGTGCCACAATCAGCTCGACAACCCACCTCTTTGCAGGTGCCAAGGAATGGGAGACCATCCGGGCATACGAAAAGAACCTAAACGTTCCGGGCTTTATCGACTCCATCGACTGGGGTTGGTTCTTCTTCTTTACCAAGCCAATCTTCCAAGTCCTACACTGGCTACACGGCCTGATCGGCAACATGGGCCTTGCCATCATTGCCTTAACCTTTGTCCTCAAACTGCTCGTCCTGCCACTGGCCTACAAATCCTACGTCTCAATGGCCAAGATGAAGGAACTGCAACCCGAACTCGAAGCGCTCAAAGAGCGCGTCGGCGACGACAAACAGCGCATGCAAAAAGAGATGATGAATCTCTACAAGGAAAAAAAGATCAACCCCGCCGCAGGCTGCCTGCCAATCCTAATCCAAATTCCAATCTTCTTCTCACTGTATAAAGTGATCTTCGTCACCATCGAATTGCGCCACGCGCCATTCTTCGGCTGGCTCAAAGACCTTTCAGCCCCTGATTCGTCATCACTCTACAACTTCTTTGGCCTCTTACCTTTGGCTCCACCGCCACATCCTTCACTGATGGCGACCATCTTCGTCGGCATGCTGCCGATCCTTCTAGGAAGCACCATGTGGCTGCAACAAAAGCTGAATCCAGCACCCGCAGACCCAATCCAAAGGCAAGTCTTCAGCTACATGCCTTGGATATTCATGTTCATGTTGGGCAGCTTTGCCTCAGGCCTCGTGATCTACTGGATCACCAACAACATCATCACCTTCAGCCAACAATACATCATCATGCGCAGCCACGGACACAAACCCGACATCTTCGGAAACATCCGCTCAAGCTTCAAAAATAAGCCCATCGTAGCTGCAGCGGCAAACAAGCCTACCCCGCCTAAGGGTAAGACCAAAAAATGATACACGGGCGGCTGACAAACATCTGCCGCCACCCAAGCAAGGGATACGGACGGGAGACTCTCCCGTCCGTTTGTATTTCTACAAACCAATATTTACCTTACTCCGGCCATTGAACCGTGACAGCGAAAGCCGCCAGCTATTACATGCATAGCTGGGGCCCCCTTGCGCCAATTTAAATCATATTACCAATATCCAGAAAAACTGATGATGATCACCTCAAAGCACAAAAAAATACGGGTACCGTCGCTACAGGCAAGAACTGGAATCTCATATGACCAGCCTAGAATTCACCCTCGCTCCTGAACCCGAACAAGCCGACCGCGAAAAAGGCCGCATGCTCTTCGTCGGCCCCGTGACCTTCGTCAAAGGCGTAGTCGCCATGTCGGGCTTGCCCCCCGCTGATCGGATCGAAGTCTGCTTTGCAGGCCGCTCCAACGTGGGAAAATCCTCACTGATCAACGCGCTCACAGGCCGAAAAACCCTCGCCCGTAAGTCGAACACACCGGGCCGCACACAAGAAATCAACTTCTTCGCCATAGGCGGCGCCCATCAGGCGCCGACCAAACACAAATACCTCGTCGATCTCCCTGGCTATGGCTATGCTGAAGCCCCCGTCGCAATCGTCGCAAAATGGCAGACGCTGTTGAAGCAATACCTCTCAGGTCGCCAAACCCTACGTCGCGCCTTCGTCCTTATCGACACCCGCCACGGCGTCAAATCAGTTGATGAAAACATCTTGACCCTGCTTGACCGTTCCGCCGTTCCCTATCAAGCGGTGCTCACCAAAGCCGACAAGGTCAGCATGACAGAGCGCGCCGCGACCATCGAACAAGTCAAAGCCGCCCTCTCCTGCCATCCGGCTGCATTTCCCGAACTTGTAATAACGAGCAGCGAAAAAGGCGAAGGAATCGAAACCCTACGCGCCATCATCGCGGCACTAGAATAAGGCGTCAGCCCG
>JADZAO010000008.1 GCA_020852535.1 Paracoccaceae bacterium
GATTTCTAGGAATCGACCATCAGGTAAGGGAGAAATAGATTTGCCAAAGCGATCAAAACTCCATGCGGGCCCGTTCTTGAACGAAGAACCACTATTTGGCTCGAACTTATTGGTTGCTTGATATCCTGACCCCCCGCATTTTACCATCGCATGCCAGAAGGGATTATTGGCGCGTTCGGGATTGCTTCTCCCGAACACCCTATTCCTGCCTTGGAAATATTCTTCAGCCAATACATCAGGGGCCGTACCTATGCGATACCCCAGCAATTCGGCTCGTCTTTCACGACTGATTTCGTTGATGTCAGCGCCAGCTTTAATCAGAGCAAACATGACATCCAAATTATCAGCACATTCTATTGCCGCATGTGGGATGTCGTTTTTTGCAAATATATCCACATCTTTCGCTATTAACGAGTTGAGGCATTTTACTGCGCCACATTTCGCTGCCTCGATCAAGGGCGTGTTATTGAATCCATCCCTTTGCTCAGGGTCGAACCCCTGCCCAATCAGCCAATCAAGCATAGGCAAATTATCTTTTTGAATAGCATAAGCTAATGGAACTTTGCCGCATCGCCCTACGGCTGTTACATTTGCGCCCGCTTTCAGCAGTAGGGCTGTTTTTTGAATATCCCCCACCAAGATCGAAAACAGCAAGGGAGTTCTTTCCCATCCATCCTTATTCTCTAAATCCACACCGCTGGTAACAATGTCTTCGAGATTTTCGATGCCGCCGTATGCAATTACATGAAAAAGATTTGTCCAGCGCAATTGCGTTTCATCGCCACCTCGTGAAAGCAATAATTTAATGACATCAAACCGGCCATTGTTCGAAGCAACACGCAAAGGTGACTCACTATGCTCTGTGATCACATTCGGGTCTTCACCTGCGTCTAAGAGGGCTTCCACCTCCGACATAAGATTGTCTCGGTTTCGATAGATTGTTTTGAGAAGTGATTTTGTCATCGGTCTCACAGCCGGGGATCGACAGGCTCGCTCTCCAACGCCAAGACGCCAAACACAGCTTCGTGTACGCGATAGAGAGGCTCTTTGTTCACAAATCGCTGCAGCGCTTCATAGCCCAGCGCATATTCGCGCAGCGCGAGCGAACGTTTCAGTCCTAGCCCGCGCTTACGCAAGCGTTCGAGATTTTCCTGCACCGTGTACTCCGGCCCGTAGATGATGCGCAGGTATTCACGGCCACGGCACTTAATGCCAGGCTGAATGAGCCCCTGCTTGCCCATGACGGTAAAGTCGACGGGCTTCACGACCATACCTTCTCCGCCATTTGCCGTCATCTCCGTCCACCATGCAGAAGCGGCAGTTACGCTTTCGAGGTTTTCGGTGTCCACAAGCCTATTAGTTGTCTTGCGGAATATCTTCGGGTCTGCGTCGCATAGTTCGTCGATCTTGCTGACATGCCACAAGTGGTCACGATCCATGTTGAATGAGTTTTCAGACGCCAAAACATGGAAGGGTGCCAGTTTATAATCATCCAGAGTAGTTACAGGCCAGCAATAGCGACGGTATGAGTCACGATAAAGCTGCACCAGACCGTGGCGTTCCCGGAACTTCTCATGTAACGCCTCCACACCTGCAATTTTTCCAGAAATTTTTTCAAGCAGGCTGTCGGTTTCACTCAGTACCACGAGCGCCGCAGCGCCAACGGGCGCATACTGCTGTTCGAGCAATCCCTGTGCCTTGGCTGACCAAGGCATAAGTTCACAGTCGAGACAATACCAATCCGTTTGATCTTTTTCCCACCAGCCCAGCCGCGTCATTGCATCGCCAATTCGCGTCAGGAAAGCTTGCTCCAGATTCTTGTCATTGAAAAAGCTTCGACCTGTCCTCGTATAACAAGCGCCAATTTCATCGGTATTCACGCCAAAGCGCTTCCTAGCAGTCTCGTTATCTCGGCATACGACTACAATGGCGCGTGAGCCCATGTGCTTTTCTTCGCAGATCAGCTTCGTCACGCCTCTTTTGTGGAAGAAGCTGAACGCCTCGTCGGGGTGTTCCAGCAGGTCTTTTACTTTGCTAGTTTCCGTGGGCGACATAGTAGGAGGTAGATATATCAGCCAGCGCGGGTCGATGGCAAAGCGGCTCATAACTTCGAGAGCTGCTATGGCGTTTTCCTCGCGTATCGTCACATTGTAGTGCAATTTGGTCGAGACTATCCGCCTGCCGATCACGTCGTTTATGTCGAGGACGTCGTTCGCTTCTCGGTTGTCCTGCTCTGTTTGGAGCGGCCTGATAGGTTCGCAATATATTTTTGCGGCCGGGACGGAGACCAGCTCACGTTCAGGATAGCGCAAGGCTGTCAGCTTGCCGCCGAACACGCAACCGGTATCAATATTGATCGTATTATTAACCCATTCCGGCTCAGGTATGGGAGTATGACCATAAACAACCATCGCTTTTCCGCGATAGTCACGTGCCCAAGGATAACGTACCGGCAGGCCGAATTCATCTATCTCGCCCGTCGTTTCTCCATACATGCAGAACTCGCGGATACGCGGGGAACCCCTGCCGATATATTCGTCCTTGATGCCAGCATGCGCTACCGCCAGCTTACCCTCGTCAAAGACGAGATGGCTGATAAGCTTGTCGAGGAATTTCGTCGCTGTCTTCTTAAATTCTTCAGGCTGTAGGTCCAGCTGCTCAAGAGACTCTGCAAGGCCATGCGCGATTTTAACGTCGCGCCCCTGCAATTTACGTTTTAATTTGTCGTCATGATTACCTACAACACAGAAGCCCGTACCGGATTTGACCATATCCATGACAAGCCGTAAAACTTCCGGCGTTGCCGGACCTCGGTCGACAAGGTCGCCCACGAAAATGACTTTGCGGTTTTCCGGGTGACTGACTGTATAGCCGTCCTTGCGCTCAATCTTGTAACCGAGCTGTTCCAGCAACTGCGCCAGTTCGTCAAAGCAGCCGTGTACGTCGCCGATAATATCGAATGGACCCTTTTCATGCTTGAGATTGTTCCAAAGCGGGGTGCGTTCAATCTTGACGCGATTTACCTCCTCAACACTATTCAGGATAAAACTATTGGTGATGCCTTCTTTACGCAGAGACCTTAAAGATCGCTGCAACTGGCTGTTCTGA
Source organism: Paracoccaceae bacterium (assembly GCA_020852535.1). Lineage (GTDB taxonomy): Bacteria > Pseudomonadota > Alphaproteobacteria > Rhodobacterales > Rhodobacteraceae > Paragemmobacter. The sequence goes on from JADZAO010000008.1 coordinate 3,109, forward strand.
TTCCTAACAACGTGCGGGCCGAATTGCCGGTCGGGTCGGCTCGCATTCCGCTCATGGCACACCTCCGGCGGCAGATTGAAGACGATTGCGACCGGAATAACATGGTAACGTCGCGCGAGTTCGATAAGCTCTCGTCTTGACTCCATTTGAACGTTCGTTGCATCAATGACCGTCAGTTTTCCGGCGGCGAGGCGACGGGAGGCGATAAAATTCAAAACGGCAAAAGCATCGTCACCACATGCCTGATTGTTCTCGTCGTCGGAAACGAGGCCACGGC
>JADZAO010000009.1 GCA_020852535.1 Paracoccaceae bacterium
CCAACCGTAACTTGATGCGCGATGCAACTTTAGAAGAACTACCGCCCGATGTGATCAAGACAGCTTTCACGATGAAAGAGGGTGAAGTAACTACGCTGAACCTGACTGCTTTCGTCGGACTGATCCGACTGGATAAGATCACTCCTGCCGCCACTAAAGGAAAGGATGCCGATGTGCTGCGTGACACCATCGCGCTCGAAGCTCGCACTGACATCTCTCAGGACGCCTTTACCCTCTTCTCTGATGCGCTGGAACTAGAAGCGGGGGTTGAACTAGACCAAGCTACGATTGACGCCTTGAATGCCCAACTAAAGTAAGACCACACCGCATGAAACTCAGCCCTAGTTTTGACGAGTTCAAACGCGGTTGGACTGCAGGTTGTAATCAAGTGGTATATGTACGTTTGGCAGCCGATCTCGACACGCCAGTTTCGTTAATGCTGAAATTAGCTGAGGCACGAACTGATACCTTTATGCTGGAAAGCGTGACGGGAGGTGAGGTGCGTGGGCGGTATTCGGTCGTCGGCATGAAGCCAGACCTGATCTGGCAGTGTTATGGTACGCAAAGCCGCATCAATCGTCAGGCACTCTTCAACCTCAAGGCCTTTAAGGCGCTGGATGGTGCGCCGCTCGAGACGCTGCGAGCCTTGATCACGGAAAGCCGAATCGACATGCCCAAAGGATTGCCACCCATCGCTGCGGGGCTCTTTGGATACCTTGGCTACGATATGATCCGCTTGGTAGAAAACCTACCCAAAGTGAACCCAGACCCGCTTGGCCTACCCGATGCGGTATTAATGCGCCCCTCGGTGGTGGCGGTGCTCGACGGGGTAAAAGGCGAGGTGACCATCGTAGCCCCTGTATGGACGGGATCGGGCCTGACTGCACGTGCTGCCTATGCACAAGCTACCGAACGGATAATAGATGCGCGGCGCGACCTTGACCGCCCACAACCCGCACAGCGCGATCTAGGCGAAACCTATCCGGTGAACGAAGCAAATTCGAATTTCACATATGAAGGCTACAAAGCCGCCGTCGAACGCGCCAAAGATTACATCCGCTCGGGTGACATCTTTCAGGTCGTGCCCAGCCAACGCTGGGCGCAACGCTTCGAACTGCCACCTTTTGCGCTCTATCGCTCGCTTCGTCGGACCAATCCGTCACCGTTCATGTTTTTCTTCAACTTCGGTGGTTTTCAAGTCATCGGTGCCAGCCCCGAAATCCTTGTACGCCTGCGCGATGGCGAAGTGACAGTGCGTCCAATCGCGGGCACCCGCAAGCGCGGAGCAACGCCGGAAGAAGATAAGGCGCTGGAGCTTGATCTACTAGCCGACAAAAAAGAACTAGACGAACATCTTATGTTACTGGACCTTGGACGCAACGATGTCGGACGAGTGGCAAAACTCGGCACCGTACATCCAACCGAAAAGTTTATCATCGAACGCTATAGCCACGTAATGCACATTGTGTCGAATGTGGTGGGAGAAATTGCTGAGGGAGAAGATGCGCTTTCGGCTTTGCTGGCGGGCCTGCCAGCGGGCACGGTTTCCGGTGCACCTAAGGTGCGGGCGATGGAAATCATCGATGAGCTCGAACCCGAAAAGCGCGGTATCTATGGTGGTGGACTGGGTTATTTTGCCGCGAATGGTGAAATGGATTTCTGCATCGCGTTACGTACAGCAATTCTTAAAGACAAAACGCTTTACATTCAGGCGGGCGGTGGTGTGGTCTATGACAGCGATCCCGAAGCAGAATATCAAGAAACAGTAAACAAATCTAATGCCTTGCGCCGCGCCGCTGAGGATGCGGGCATGTTCACCCATCGTTCAAACAGCTAGGATTGCGCTTGGTGTAACTAAGTGCAGTTCATCCTTTACGAGTAGCAGCCCAGACCAATCTTGTAACGAAGCCCCCGGATCACACCACGCTTCCCGTCATAACGGGCCCGTTTTGGACAGTTCATAACCTTGACGCCCCGCTTTTGCTCTGCCCATGTTATAACCTGACACGTCTCGCTCTTCACCCCAATCCGGCAAGGTTTGCATGATGATTATTCTCATCGATAACTATGACAGTTTTACTTATAATCTAGTTCATTATCTGGGTGAGATGGGTGCAAATATAATCGTGAAGCGCAATGACGCAATTGATGTGCAGACGGTGACAGACTTGAAACCGCAGGCAATCGTGCTATCGCCAGGACCCTGCGATCCCGATCAGGCTGGAATTTGTCTGCCTTTAACGCTTGCCGCTTTTGAGGCACGAATCCCCCTTTTGGGTGTCTGCCTCGGTCACCAGACTATCGGTCAAGCCTTTGGTGGCAACGTAGTGTGCTGCCACGAAATCGTGCACGGCAAGATGGGCACAATACACCACACCGGCAAAGGTCTGTTCCGCGACCTACCCTCGCCGTTTCAGGCCACACGCTATCATTCGCTGATTGTTGACCGTACCACCCTGCCCGACTGTCTGGAAGTGACTGCATGGTTGGATGATGGCACGATCATGGGACTGCGTCATAAGTCGGCTCTAATCGAAGGGGTACAGTTTCACCCCGAAAGCATCGCCTCGGAACACGGCCATCAGTTATTGCACAATTTCCTAACTGAAGCGAAAGCCGTGACAATGGTGCACGCATGAGCAATATCCTTCGCCCACTAATCGGCCTTGCCGCCGAACGCCCGTTAACCAGTGACGAGGCCAAGCACGCTTTTGAAGCGCTCTTCAACGGCGAGGGTACGCCCGCGCAAATGGGTGGTTTTCTAATGGCGCTGCGCACGCGTGGCGAGACAGTTGAGGAATATACCGCCGCCGCTACGGTGATGCGATCAAAGTGCCACAAGGTTCGCGCTCCGGCAGGGGCGATAGATATTGTCGGCACCGGAGGGGACGGTAAAAGCACGTTGAATATTTCAACCGCAACCGCCTTCGTGGTAGCAGCGGCGGGCGTGGCCGTGGCCAAGCACGGAAATCGCAATCTATCATCCCAATCCGGTTCGGCCGATGCGCTAACCGAAATGGGCCTGAACGTGATAATCGGCCCTGATGTAGTCGAACGCTGCCTGTCTGAAGTCGGAATCGGCTTCATGATGGCACCGATGCATCACCCTGCCATGCGCCATGTCAGCCCCATTCGCGCCGAACTTGGCACGCGCACGATCTTTAACATCCTAGGTCCGCTAACCAACCCTGCAAAAGTAACACGCCAGTTGACCGGCACCTTTTCCGATCGCCTAATCCGCCCGATGGCAGAAACCCTCCTGAAACTCGGTAGCCAAAAGGCATGGCTGGTACATGGAGGCGATGGCACGGACGAAATTTCGATCGCCGCCCGCACCAAAGTTTGCGCCGTCGAAGGCGGATTCATCCACGAATTCGAAATCAGTCCCGAAGATGCAGGTCTACCTTACCACCCGTTTGAATCGATTCTAGGCGGAACACCCGCCGAGAATGCGAAAGCACTCCGTGCTTTGCTTAGTGGCGCGCCCGGAGCTTACCGCGATGCGGTATTATTAAACTCAGCCGCAGCTCTGGTCGTGGCCGAGAAATGTTCAACACTCACCGAAGGCGTTGATCTTGCGCGTCAAGCAATCGACACAAATGCTGCCCACGCCAAGCTCGAAGCCCTTGCCCGTATCACACAAGCTGCGTGATCTCAACTTAAGGGCCAAAGCGGCCAGACAGAACCAAATGACCACGATCCTAGACCACATCAAAACCTATAAGCTGAAAGAAGTTGTCGCCCGCAAGGCCGTGCGTCCACTTCATGATCTGGAAAAGACTGCCAATGCTGCCCCCACGCCCCGCGGCTTTGCCCGCGCACTGCACGAAGCCAACACAACTGGCTACGGGCTAATTGCAGAGATTAAAAAAGCCTCGCCCTCAAAAGGACTGATCCGCCTAGATTTTGACCCACCCGCCCTAGCCCGAGCCTATGAGGCGGGAGGAGCGACCTGCCTTTCGGTACTAACCGACACCCCCTCATTCCAAGGAGCAGATGAGTTTTTGGAGCAATGCAGTAAAGCAACATCCCTACCCTGCCTACGCAAAGATTTCATCTATGACCCTTATCAAATCATCGAAGCCCGTAGTCTACATGCCGATTGTATCCTGCTGATCATGGCTTTCCTCTCTGACAGTCAAGCCAAAGAACTGGAAACGGTAGCTCTAGAATGGAAAATGGACGTGCTAATCGAAGTACATAACCGGGTCGAACTGGAACGAGCGACCAAACTGAAAAGTGAGCTGATCGGAATCAACAACCGTAACCTGCACACATTCGAAGTAACGCTAGATACTACCCGCGACCTCGCCCGACGCGTGCCCGAAGACCGGCTGATCATTTCAGAAAGCGGGCTTTACACGTCCGCCGACCTTGCCGACATGGCTCGTTATGGCGCCCGCAGCTTCCTCATAGGAGAAAGCCTGATGCGACAAAAAGATGTGGAAGCGGCAACCCGTGCCATCCTTGCCGATCCCCTTAAATCACAGGACAGCATATGAGCCTAACACATTTCGACAAAAGCGGGCATGCGCATATGGTCGACGTATCTGAAAAACCCGTCACCGCCCGTATCGCCATTGCACGCGGCTCGGTAATAATGAAGGGCGAGACACTGACCATGATCAGCGAAAGACGAGCTAAGAAAGGAGACGTCCTGGCTGTGGCCCGTCTAGCAGGTATCATGGCCGCGAAGAAAACTGCCGACCTTATTCCGCTGTGTCATCCGCTACCGATCACAAAAATAGCACTCGACTTGACCCCAGATCCGGCGCTTCCTGGTATCGTGATCGAAGCCACGGTCAAGACTACCGGACAAACCGGCGTCGAGATGGAAGCGCTGACTGCCGTGTCGGTAGCCTGCCTGACGATCTATGACATGCTCAAGGCGGTTGAAAAATCAATGCGGATAAACGACATCCGTCTGATCCTAAAAGACGGCGGAAAATCAGATCGTTATGAGGCGAAATAATGATCTCTGTCGAAGACGCCCTAAACCGTTGTTTAGCGCTCGTCTCGCCGCTGGGCACGGAAACCGTGCCATTGCGCCATGCTGCGGGGCGGCGCATGACTATACATGCAACTGCCCGCCGTGACCAACCGCCCTTTGCCGCATCGGCGATGGATGGTTATGCGGTGCAGTGCGATCCGGTGACAGGCGAGAGCTTTTCTGTGATTGGCGAAGCGAAAGCAGGACGTGCCTTTCGCGGGACAATCTCTGCACATCAAGCCGTTCGCATCTTCACCGGTGCTCCGGTGCCAGAGGGGGCAACCCGCGTAATCATACAAGAAGACGTGACCCGCACGGGTGACATCATCCGTATCGGTACAAACCTTGATGATGGCACGAACATCCGCCCTAAGGGGCAAGATTTCAGTGTGGGCTACAGCTTGTCACCGCGCATCTTGCGTCCAAAAGATCTAGCGCTGTTGGCCGCGATGAACATTTCTGAGGTCACCGTTAGCTGTCGCCCTATCGTGGCGCTAATCGCCACAGGAGACGAATTAGTAATGCCCGGAGAAGAACCGGGTCCTGACCAGATCATCGCCTCAAGCATCTTTGCACTGGCCGCGATGATCGAGGCTGCGGGTGGCGAGGCGCGTATCTTGCCAATCGCTCAAGACACGGAAGAAGAATTACTTGCAATTTTGTCGATGACAGAAGGCTGCAGCCTTATCGTAACGATCGGTGGCGTTTCGGTGGGGGACCATGATCTTGTCGGTCGTGTTGCCGAAACTATGGGAATGGAGCGGTCCTTCTACAAAATTGCCATGCGTCCTGGAAAACCATTGATGGCTGGACGGTTGCACAAGTTGCCAATGCTTGGCCTGCCAGGTAATCCAGTATCTTCCATCGTATGCGGCCATTTATTCTTGCTACCGATGCTGCGTGCTATGCTAGGAGAAGCATCCGTTCCGCCCATCTCACGCGCCACTCTAACAGTCGATCTACCCGCCAACGGTCCCCGCGCGCATTACATGCGAGCAAAGCTAAACGCTACAGGCATCGCCCCATTCGACCGTCAGGACAGCGCCCTTATCTCTATTCTGACGGAGGCCAACGCACTGTTGATACGTCCGGTTTTGGACGGACCGGTTACGGCAGGAACCGAAGTGAATTATATTGAGATATGATAGATTGATCCGTTTCGATCTTGACACAAAACAAGAACAGTGAAAGAACATAGGGAAAACATCTTTAGGCTAGGTTCGCAACATGTTGACACACAAACAGCTTAAATTACTTAATTTTATTAAGATCAGCACCGATCGTGATGGCGTCCCCCCCTCATTCGACGAAATGAAGGATGCGCTTAATCTGAAATCCAAATCCGGTATCCACCGCTTAATCACGGCGCTGGAAGAACGAGGATTCATTCGCCGCCTTGCACACCGAGCTCGCGCGTTAGAAATAATAAAACTTCCCGAAATAATTGAAAAACCTTCTTTTACGCCACGTGTCATTAATGGTTCTAAGACTGACACGCCCAAGAATGCGCTACCCGTGATAGCGACGCTAGATGCTATTGAACTGCCCGTCATGGGGCGGATCGCTGCGGGCGTGCCGATCGAAGCAATTGCCGAGATCTCGCATCAGATCGCAGTTCCGGGATCGATGCTGTCAGGGCGTAGCCATCACTACGCGCTTGAGGTCAAAGGTGACTCGATGATCGAAGCGGGAATAAACGATGGCGATATCGTGGTAATCAGGGAACAATCAACTGCAGACAATGGCGATATCGTCGTAGCCTTGGTGGAAGAGCAGGAAGCGACGCTGAAACGCTTCCGCCGCAAAGACGGGATAATCGCGCTGGAAGCGGCGAACCCCGCCTATGAGACGCGCCTATTCCCAGACCATGCCGTGCGCGTGCAGGGACGTCTGGTCGGCCTGATCCGCACCTACTAGAGGCGAACACGAAAGATACAATCCTTTTTACCATCAGATACGACGGATTATGTAAGTAATCCATTCTGCACCCTTCCCCATCACCCAATGCACCAGACAAGCTAAGCAGCGTTGAAAAGCTGCAAAAAATGGCCCAGAAAGGTAAGATCCATTCCCTATATTGCCAGACTAAAATCGCGCATTTTTTTTACGCCGCCTCAAATGATAGGCTCGAATGCTCACCCATCATCAGATATGTCGCGAAAGCACACACCAAGAATTTTAACCTTTATAAAAAAAGTCAGTCGGCTTTATAACTGTCAGATACACTGATTGGCTTCCACAGGGTCAAACTAAGGACATAGATACAACGGATCGTCCTGCTGCCAAAAGTCGAAGCTTTGTAGCTCAACCGGACTTTCGGACGCAGTAAGGTCCACGGTCGTCATTACAACCTTCCACCGTATTGGACGAAGCTCCGTCTCGTCACTATACAACGAAATGCGCACGCGACGCGTTATCTGTTCAGTGAAAGCCCGTTTGAATTCTACCCTGTCGGATGTAATCTACAGCGAATTCAATGACGAAGGGACCAACTTGATCACACAGCCAGTGAGGAGGGTACCATAAGCATTGGAGCTGGGGCGCTATACGTTCTGATACGAATGACAAGGAAACAGCAGAAAATCAAAGCTATCGGCACTATGGGAGCATGCCACAAGTCTAAATATGGCATGCATATCATCGCGGCCAAACCTGCCAAGATTACCACATAAGGCGGTAGTTGGAGTTCAGAAGTTCAAACCGAACCAAATCAAATTCCGCAGCAGATACTTACCGACAAAAATGGAAAAAGCCTCTCCTTTGTAGCGCCGACAGCTGATGCAACCACAATCTAATCCGGCACCCGACCACCTTGTTTTGTGCCCTGCGATTGCCTAGACATACGCGATTCTATTCAGGTCATGATTTCCAAAAGGTTAGTCCCCAATGAACGCCGCCGAGGTCAAACCTATCGTCACCCGTTTTGCGCCTTCTCCCACTGGTTATCTGCACATTGGGGGCGGACGTACTGCACTATTCAACTGGCTTTACGCCCGTAGTTTTGGTGGCAAATTTCTGCTGCGCATTGAGGACACGGATCGCGAACGCTCTACCCCAGAGGCGACCGAGGCGATTCTGAAAGGGCTGCGTTGGCTTGGCCTCGATTGGGATGGCGAGACTGTAAGCCAGTTTGAACGTAAGGACCGCCATGCCGAGGTAGCGTACCAGATGCTGGCGCGGGGAACGGCCTATAAATGCTTTTCTACAAAGGAAGAAATCGCAATCTATCGTGCAGAACAGGAAGCAACGGGCACAAGCTATGCGGTCTTCCAAAGCCCGTGGCGTGATACCGATCCGGCTAACCATCCCAACTTGCCTTACGTCATTCGTATGAAAGCCCCGCGCACGGGTGAGACAGTGATCGACGATCAGGTGCAGGGCCGCGTGGTCATTAAAAACGAGACCCTCGACGACATGATCGTGCTGCGTTCGGACGGGACACCAACTTATATGCTGGCAGTAGTGGTCGATGACCATGATATGGGCATAACTCATGTGATCCGCGGAGATGACCACCTAAACAACGCCGCACGGCAACAAATGGTTTACAATGCGATGGGTTGGGACATTCCAGTCTGGGCACATATCCCGCTGATCCACGGGCCAG
>JADZAO010000010.1 GCA_020852535.1 Paracoccaceae bacterium
GGTAAAGGTTCGATCGCAGCGACTGAGCGTCGTGTAGCCGATGTGAAAGCGCCGGGCATTATTCCGCGCAAATCGGTGCACGAGCCGATGGCAACCGGTCTTAAAGCCGTGGACGCTATGATTCCCGTTGGTCGTGGGCAGCGTGAACTGATTATTGGTGACCGTCAGACCGGTAAGACTGCCGTAGCGCTCGATACCATCCTAAACCAGAAGTCGTATAATGAAGCCGCCGGTGGCGATGAATCAAAGAAGCTATATTGCATTTATGTTGCAATTGGTCAGAAGCGTTCAACCGTTGCCCAGCTGGTGAAGAAGCTCGAAGAAACCGGTGCCATCGACTACACGATTGTTGTTGCCGCTACTGCTTCGGACCCTGCTCCGATGCAGTTCCTTGCGCCCTATTCAGCGACTGCGATGGCGGAATTCTTTCGAGACAACGGTCGTCATGCCCTGATAATCTATGATGACCTGTCCAAGCAGGCTGTGGCTTATCGTCAGATGTCGTTGCTGTTGCGTCGTCCGCCGGGTCGTGAGGCCTATCCGGGTGACGTATTTTACCTTCACTCGCGCCTGCTTGAGCGTTCGGCCAAGTTGAACGAGGATTTTGGTGCCGGTTCGCTGACTGCCTTGCCTATTATCGAAACGCAGGGTGGCGACGTCTCGGCTTTTATTCCGACGAACGTGATCTCGATTACCGATGGTCAGATCTTTCTTGAAACCGAATTATTTTATCAGGGCATCCGTCCTGCTGTGAATACCGGTCTTTCGGTTTCCCGTGTGGGATCCTCGGCTCAGACTAACGCGATGAAGTCGGTTGCGGGTAAGGTGAAGTTGGAACTTGCACAGTACCGCGAAATGGCTGCTTTTGCGCAGTTTGGTTCGGATCTTGACGCCTCGACCCAACAGCTTTTGAACCGTGGTGCGCGTTTGACTGAGTTGATGAAGCAGAACCAGTATTCGCCGATGACCAATGCCGAGATTGTTTGTGTGATTTTCGCTGGTACCAACGGTTATCTCGATAAGATTGCTGTTAAGGATGTGGGTCGTTTTGAGGCCGGTCTCTTGAAGCACCTGCGTGGTGCTGGCAAGGCTTTGCTGGACGATATTACCAAGAACGACCGTAAAGTTTCGGGCGATCTGGAGAAAGCGATTCGTGCCCAGTTGGATAAGTTTGTGAAAGATTTCGCCTGAGGGAGGGGCAGGGAGATAAACGATGCCCAGCCTTAAGGACCTAAAAAACAAGATTGCGAGTGTTAAAAACACGCGCAAGATCACCAAGGCGATGCAGATGGTTTCGGCGGCTAAACTCCGCCGGGCCCAAGATGCTGCCGAGGCTGCACGCCCTTATGCCGAGCGGATGAATGCCGTGATGGCGGGGCTTGCCTCGTCGGTAGGATCGTCTGCTTCGGCTCCGCGCCTGCTTGCAGGCACGGGAGCGGATAAGGTGCATTTGCTGGTCGTGATGACGGCGGAACGTGGTCTGTGCGGGGGCTTTAATAGCACCATCGCACGTTTGGCTCGTATGCATGCTCAGGAACTGTTGGCGTCTGGCAAGACGGTTAGGATTTTGACCGTTGGCAAAAAGGGACGAGAGGCGTTGAGGCGCGATCTCGGCGCATATTTTGTTGGTCATTTTGACCTGTCTGACGTGAAGCGTGTGGGTTACGTCAACGCGCAGGCCATCGCACGCGACATTATGGGTCGTTTCGATGCCAGTGAGTTTGATGTGGCAACGCTATTTTTTAACCGTTTTCAGTCGGTGATAAGCCAGATTCCGACCGCGCAACAGGTTATTCCCGCTAAGTTCGACGGGGCTGCTGTGACCGCACTTTATGATTATGAGCCCAGTGAAGAGGCTATCTTGGCTGATCTTCTGCCTCGTGGCCTTGCTACGCAGATATTTACCGCTCTGTTGGAAAATGGTGCGTCTGAACAGGGTGCCCGCATGAGCGCCATGGACAATGCAACACGAAACGCTGGCGAGATGATCACAAAGTACACGACGATCTACAATCGCTCGCGTCAGGCTGCGATCACCAAAGAACTTATAGAAATCATTTCGGGCGCTGAGGCGCTTTGAGGAACCGGAGAAACGACATGGCAAAAGCACCGAAAGCGGCTGCTGCAGCGGGTAAGGTGACGCAGGTCATCGGCGCTGTGGTTGACGTCCAGTTCGAAGGGGGTCTTCCAGCTATTTTGAACGCGCTTGAAACCGACAATAACGGCAAGCGGCTGGTTATGGAAGTCGCCCAACACTTGGGCGAAAATACTGTTCGCACTATCGCTATGGACGCGACTGAAGGTTTGGTCCGTGGCGCACCGGTCAAGGACCTCGGTTCGCCAATCTCGGTTCCGGTGGGCGACGCTACGTTGGGCCGTATCCTGAACGTCATCGGTGAACCTGTTGACGAAAAAGGCCCTGTCGTTGCTTCGGAATATCGTTCGATTCACCAAAAGGCCCCTTCGTTTAGCGAGCAGGCTACGGAGAGCCAAGTTTTGGTTACCGGGATCAAGGTCATCGATTTGCTGGCACCCTATGCAAAAGGCGGTAAGATTGGCCTGTTTGGTGGCGCTGGTGTGGGTAAGACCGTTTTGATCATGGAACTGATCAACAACATCGCTAAAGTGCATTCGGGCTATTCGGTGTTTGCAGGCGTTGGCGAGCGGACCCGTGAAGGAAACGACCTTTATCATGAAATGATGGAATCGGGCGTTATTAAGGTCGATAATCTGACCGAGTCCAAAGTGGCCCTTGTCTATGGCCAGA
>JADZAO010000011.1 GCA_020852535.1 Paracoccaceae bacterium
CAGAAAAGTCTTTGGCCATTAGAGAAGTAGGTGGATAGGGTTTGAGCGGTAGACCTTGATCGATTGGTTGGAAGTCTGAAAAAGGTTAAATCCTTAGTGATGGAGTTTGGCAAAAACCTGTCGCGGCTGATCTATCGAATATTGTGGTGGATTAAGTGGTCATCGGGTGTTTTGGCCAAAAATATCAGTTTGATCCGGCTATCCGCAGTGGTTTTCCGAATCACTTACATGGGGCGAGGCTAGCTGCCCCATGCTTAAGTATGCGTCATCATACGCGGCCGCGCCGACCGCCGCGGCGGCCCCCAGCGGCTTGCGATGCAGCGGCAGAGGCTTCTGCAAAGTTCATGCCGCCTTCGACGGCTTCTAGCAACTTGGAGAAGCGGATCCATTCGCCGCCGTTGGCATCATGGTTCATAAGCATATTGGCGGCGCGGACCGCCTCCATCTCTTGCCGACGTATAGGATTCATGATGGCCGAGGTCATCCCTGCACCTATGGCCATTGGCAGAAACGCAGCGTTGACGCCGTGTCGGTGGGGTAGGCCGAAGGAGATATTTGATGCGCCACAGGTGGTGTTCACCCCTAGTTCTTCGCGCAGGCGGCGTACGAGGGTAAAGACTTGCTGTCCAGCACTCGCCATTGCGCCGATGGGCATGACCAGCGGGTCGACTACGATGTCATGGGCGGGGATGCCAAAATCGGCGGCACGTTCTACGATTTTCTTTGCCACCGCGAAGCGGACATCAGGATCAGGTGAGATGCCCGTGTCGTCGTTCGATATCGCCACGACCGGCACGTTGTATTTCTTGACTAGCGGTAGGACGAGTTCCAGTCGTTCTTCCTCGCCGGTGACCGAGTTTAGGAGGGGTCGGCCTTCGCAGGCCAAAAGGCCCGCTTCGAGTGCGCCCGGGACCGAAGAGTCGATGCAAAGCGGTACGTCGATGGTTTGTTGGATGGTTTCGATCAGCGCCTTCATTAGCGGTGGTTCGACGAAGTTGTTGTCGGCATAGCGCGGGTCTTGCGCCATCATGTTTGTGAAGACGGCGCCCGAGTTGATGTCGAGCACGGTGGCCCCGCAGGCGACTTGTTCCAGTGCGTCACGGATGACGGTTTCATAATTGCCTTGCTCAAGTTCGGCAGCCAGTTTCTTGCGGCCCGTAGGATTAATACGTTCTCCAATTACGCAGAAGGGCTCGTCGAAGCCGATGATGACGGTTTTCGTTTTAGATTCCAGTACAGTGCGTAGCATCATTGAGCCTTTTTGTTCAGAGACGTCGGAAGCGCCGTTGTTTTTGGTTCTCCAGGTGGCATTAGTCTTGATGTCACCGAGGGGGAAGCCAAAGAGGGTTATCAGGGTCTTTGTGAGGGTTATGCTGATTAGACTTTGGACCAGCCGTTGGCATCGATTAGTTGTTTGATGCGTGCGGCATCGAATTCAGCCTCGAGTCGGTTGGCTTCGGCCCGTGCTATGGCGTCGTGGTCTTCGCCATCTACCATGTAGGGATCTGCCTTGCGCCATTCGGTGAGGTAGCCGTCGCTGTCGCTGGCACCGACCTTCATGGCGCAGCGGTCTATTGCCTGCTCGAACCGTTCGGTGAGCTGGATTTTAGATCCGCGTCGACCCTTGCCCACGATTACCTGGGCAGGAATGTCACGCCAATAAACCACCGTTACCTCCGGCATCCGAGTCCCCTTTATTATTTGGCACGAGTATTAGCGCCGATCCGTGATCGAAGATGTTGGCTCTTGGAATGGCGCTGCAACCAGTGATCGTGTTTTGCGTTGCTTTGTACATAACTAGAACTTTGTATTTCTGCGATAAAATTCAGGGCAGTGCGTCGTGAGAAATATTCAACTTTGTCATGAAAGTCGCCGAGGGATTAACGCAGTCTTGCACTGTGCAGTTCTAGGGGTTAGCCTGAGAGTAACTATGAATGGAGGGCGGTTATGGCGCCCGAGCGTCCCCAGGGGGCGGACGCGATCCCGCAGGTGGTGGATGCGGCCATCTTCGTGTCTTCCGCGGTCGAACCGTCAGCCCCTGCTGAACCCGGTTCAGCGCAGCTTTATGCAGCGCTTGATCTGGGCACAAACAGTTGCCGGATGCTGATTGCTCAACCGATGGGCAGTCAGTTTCACGTGGTGGACAGTTTTTCCAAGACTGTCCAGCTTGGCGTTGGGCTTGAAGCCTCGGGCCGTTTGTCCCGTGGCTCGGTGGCTCGGACGGTGCAGGCCTTGCGCATTTGTCAGAAGAAGATTGAGAAGCATGGCGTGCGCAAGATGCGGTTGGTGGCTACTGAGGCCTGTCGAAGGGCGCGGAATGCTAAGGATTTTATCCGGCAGGTGCGGCGTGAAACAGGGCTGAGCCTTGAAATCATCGCGACCGAAGAAGAGGCGCGACTGGCGGTGATCTCCTGCGCGCCGCTGGTCAACTCATACACCGAGCAGTTGTTGGTGGTGGATATCGGGGGCGGGTCGACCGAGTTAGTGTGGATCGACCTGAGCAGTGTGTTACCCGAAGAGCGGTCAAGGTCGATCATGCGACTGTATCGCGGATTCAATGCGCAGGGCGAGCGCGACGCGCGGGTGGTGGACTGGATTTCGGTGCCGTTGGGTGTTGCCACATTGAAGGATCAGTTCGCGGATGTCGATGATGATGGAGCGCGTTTTGCTCTGATGTCGTGGTTTTTTGAGGAAAATTTGTCCAGTTTCTCGCCCTATAACGCTCAAAACCCGCGCGACGGGTTTCAGATCATCGGAACCAGCGGTACGGTGACAACGGTAGCGGCGAGTTATCTGAACCTGCGGCGCTATGACCGGACCAAGGTGGACGGCTTACAGATGACTTCGGACCAGATTGATCTGGTGATCCGCGAATATTTGGCATTGGGGCCGGAGGGGCGGCGTACTGATCCGCGTATTGGGCGGGACCGTCACGCGCTTATCATGTCGGGGGCGGCTATCCTTCAGGCTCTCATGAGGATATGGCCAACGGATCGTCTGAGTGTGGCTGATCGTGGCCTTCGGGAGGGATTGCTTTATGCACAGATGAGTGCCGATGGCGTTTTGGAAGACGGACCATACGCATGACTGCTATCAAGGGATCATCGGGGCGGGGCCAGCGCGAGTTGCGCGTTCGCGTCAAGACCGCCAAGGGACGCAAGCTTTCGTCAACGCTGTGGTTGGAGCGGCAATTGAATGACCCCTATGTCATTCAGGCCAAAAAGGATGGCTATCGGGGGCGTGCAGCTTACAAAATTCTGGAGCTGGACGACCGTTACAGTTTTTTAAATCCTGGATGCCGGGTCGTCGACCTTGGTTGTGCGCCGGGTGGATGGACGCAAGTGGCCGTGGCGCGAGTTAATGCTTTAGGTAAAAACCCTAAGAAACCTGTGGGGACGGTCCTGGGTATTGATTTGCAAGAGGTCGATGCGATACCGGGGGCTGAGTTGCATCAGCTCGATTTTCTCTCGGATGATGCGGACGATCTGGTCAAGGGCTGGTTGGGCGGTCGCGCCGATGTGGTGATGAGTGATATGGCGGCAGCAGCATCAGGGCATAAGGGCACTGATCATTTGCGCATCGTGGCGCTGATTGAGGCAGCCTTTGCCTTTGCTTTTGACGTGTTGGAAGACAATGGCACTTTCGTTGCCAAAGTTTTGGCGGGGGGGGCAGAGAATGAGATGCAGGCGATGCTGAAAAAGAATTTTAAGAAGGTTGCGAATGTGAAGCCGCCGGCCAGTCGTGCGGACAGTTCAGAAAAGTTCGTGGTTGCAAAAGGATTTCGTGGAAGGAATGTCGTCTAAGTCGAAGATAAGAAATAAAGAAGGGCGCTGTTGGCGCCCTCTTCTTTGATCGTGGGTCGTTTGGGAAATTAGCCACCCCAGTAGCGGATCGGACCGCAATCCATATGTACGAAGTTAGAATGTAAGTAGCGTCCGACACCGCCTGAAGCGCAGGCTTCGGCGGCTTTCGCCATTTGGCTAACCGAGCGGGATTTTAAACGAAGGTCGGCGGCCTGACCTTTGAGGTGGAGTGAGTTGCGTGCGACGCCGCGCGAAGATGCCCGTAGCATAGCGTTTGTGCTGGGGCAGCGGTAGCCTGACAGCAGCATGTAGGGTTCGGTTACATCCAACAGTGAATGGGCCGCTGCCATTCTGTCGACAGTGCGGTGATCAATCGGCTTGATGTCGTTGGTGCGCCAGTCGCGCATGAAATGCGTGATTTCATTCATGACTTCGGGGATGTATTCACCTTCAGCCCAGTAGATTGTGTCGATGCTTTCGCCCGTACGGCCTGAATACATTTTGACGCGTCGTACGTCGCCTGCACCGCGCAAAAGACCGAAGGCGTGACTGTATGTCGGGGCGGCAGTCACAACTGTGGCGGCAAAAATGCTCAGCAATCCACGCCGTGTGAAACCCAATTTTTCTGAATTATTCATACGTTGCCTGCCCTGAACTTTTGCCTTGTCGCCTGTATCGGACGTTTTTATTTTTTGCCAATTACCCGAGCCTTATCGCACATGATCCGGCCCGTCCCAAGCGCGGAATGGGGGCAATTAACGCTCTGTACTGTGATCGGCAAATTCTTGCTTAAATTCAGAAAGTCGTATGCGGGTTTTTGCAACTGTTGCCGCCATGCCAGTTTTTTTGGCCAAGCTGAAGCGATTGCGCTGTTGTGGATGGACAGGGGTGCAAAATTGGGTATCTGTCGAAAAATAGTGATTTTTCATCTTCTTTTCGAGAGGCTCAATGGCCGTGGTTCCAAGGTTTCGTTTGTGTTCTTCGGTGATAGCCGCAGCTTTGGGTGTCGTGGTGACTTTCTCCATTGCTGTGCCATCCGTAAGGGCAGAGGAGTCTGCTTTCGTTCAGGCTCTAGCCGCCAATCTGTCGGAAGATGCGGGGCTGGCAGCCTTTTATCATAGCCGGAATTATGCGCCGCTCTGGACCGGACCTGTTGATGCGGAACGGCGGTCGGCGCTTTTGAACGTGTTGGCACGGGCGGGTGATCATGGTTTGCCGGTGGTGCGTTATGTTGTGGGTGCACTTGTCGCCGCTTTCCACAGGGCCGTGACCGAGCGCGATAGGGGGCGTGTTGAGGCGGCGATGTCGCGGGCTTTCCTTGCCTATGCAAGGGACGTGAAAAGCGGTGTCCTCGATCCGACAAAGGTGGCTCCCGGTATTCTTCGGGTGGTCGAACGGCCTGATACGGTGGGGTTGTTGGCCGCTATAGCAGAGGGTGATGCGATGACCGTTTTGGCATCGCTGCCGCCGAAATCTCCTGAATATGCGCGGCTGATGAAGGAAAAACTGGCCTTGCAAGAAGCGCTATCGGGTGCGGGTTGGGGCGCAGAAGTGCCCGTTGGAAAACTTAAACCCGGTGTAGAGGGGCCTGCGCTGATTGCCTTGCGCGACCGTCTGGTGAAGCTTGGGTATCTGCCGGTTTCGGCTGTCGCGACATATGACGCCACGATTGTCGAGGCGGTGCAGCGCTTCCAACGTGATCACGGACTTCTGCCTGATGGCGTGGCGGGTGATAGCACGATTGCTGAGATCAACGTGTCGCCCGAGGCGCGCCTGAAATCGGTGGTCGTTGCGATGGAGCGATTGCGCTGGATGGGAGATATCGACCGGAGCGGGCGTTACATCTGGGTGAACCAACCTGATTTCACCGTTAAGATTATTGATCATGGCAAGGTGACATTCCAGACCCGTTCGGTCGTGGGCAAAAACGTGGGTGATATGCGTACCCCCGAATTTTCTGACTTGATGGAGCATATGATTGTGAACCCTAGCTGGGGTGTGCCGCGGTCGATTGTCGTTAAGGAATATCTGCCGTTGTTACAGCAAAACCCGAATGCCGTTGATTATTTGCAGGTGGTCGATAGTAATGGGCGCGTGGTCCCGCGTGGGCAGGTCGATTTTGCTTCGTTTAGCGCTAGGACTTTTCCTTTTGGCATGCGTCAGCCGCCTTCGGACGGGAATGCTCTGGGGAAGGTGAAATTTATGTTCCCGAACCCCTATGACATCTATTTGCATGATACGCCGGTCAAGGACCTGTTTTCCAAGGAAGTTCGCGCTTATAGCCACGGTTGCATTCGCTTGGCCGACCCCTTTGATTTTGCCCATGCGTTGTTGTCGGCCCAGACCAATAACCCTAATGGTGCGTTTCAAGCCGCGCTCGATAGTAATACTGAGACGATGGTCAAGCTGGTGAAGCCTGTGCCTGTGCATCTTGTTTATTTCACAGCATGGCCTACCGTGAAGGGCAATATGACATATCGTCGGGATGTCTATGGCCGTGACGCGCGGATTTTCGAAACTTTGAGTAAGGCTGGGGTGGTCTTGCGCGGCGTTCAGGGGTAAATCCGGTAGACGTGACCAGGAGATTTGATGATGGTCCATACGATCCGGGAGATTGCCGAAAGTTTGGGTGCCGATGCGGTAGGCGATCTTGAGCTTACCGTGACGAGGGCTGCCGAGCCGAAGATGGCTGGGGCGGATGCGCTCGCTTTGGCCATGGACCCAAAATATGCGGACGGTCTGGCCGAGGGGCAGGCTGTGGCCGCACTTTTGTGGCAAGGGGCCGATTGGCAGGCCTTGGGGCTGAAGGCTGCGATTTTCGCGCCGCGTGGGCGGTTGGCGATGGCGGGGTTGTCGGTGCTATTGGATGGGAAGCCGGAGATTGCTTTGGGTGTTCATCCGATGAGCATCGTTCATCCCGAAGCGGTGATTGGCGAGGGTGTGGCTATTGGGCCATTCGTGACCATCGGATGCGGAGCGCGGATCGGGGCGCGAGCGCGGATTGCGAGCCATGTTTCGGTCTCTGAGGGTGCTTTGATTGGTGATGATGCGCTATTGTTGCAGGGTGTTCGGATTGGGGCTCGGGTGACGATTGGTGACCGCTTTATCGCGCAGCCTGGTGCGGTCGTCGGGTCGGATGGTTTCAGCTTTGTTACCGCTGAGAAGTCGGGTGTTGAGGAAATCCGCGAAACCCTCGGAGAACGTTCGAAAATCTTGGCACAAAGTTGGCATCGCATCCATTCGCTTGGTGCAGTGACTATCGGGGATGATGTAGAGTTGGGGGCTAATGTCTGTATCGATCGTGGTACGATCAGTAACACGGTGATTGGGTCGGGTACCAAGCTCGATAATCTTGTGCATGTTGGTCATAATGTCCAGATTGGGCGCGATTGTCTGCTCTGTGGGCAGGTAGGCATAGCCGGATCGGCGCGGATTGGGAATCGCGTAGTTTTGGCAGGGCAATGCGGGGTGAATGATAATATATTTGTCGGCGACGATGTGATTGCGGGGGGGGCGACCAAGATCTTCACCAATGCGCCTGCAGGTCGGGTGCTGCTGGGCTATCCGGCAGTGAAGATGGAAGGCCATGTCGAGATGCAAAAGGCGCTGCGGCGCTTGCCGCGTCTAGCGGTGCGAGTGGCCAAGCTTGAGAAAATCGTCACGGAACACTTACCTGATGCCGAATAAAAGGCGGGCGATAACAGGAAGTGTGTCATGAACATTCAGAAAAAATTATCGTGTAACAGGTTGTTCTGACAGTAGAGCAGATAATGTTGGAGAGTACGTTTTCAAAACTGGGACTGGATAGCCTGTGCTTTATCTAGGTGGTCTTGGTCGTCGAGGAGGCGTTCGAAATATCAATACGGTTCAGTTTATGCCGCAACGGTATGGGTCGGTGTGCGTTGATCTGAGGTTGCGGGTTTTGCCATGACCTCGCACGCGGTTGAATTGTTATGTTTTTGGTTGAAAGTGTAGGGTGGGCTATGCGGGTGCTTTGCGTGATGTGAGTATGTTATCGACAGGACGGGTGTGGTCGAATTACCATAACGCTGCGGGATGGGATGATTTTGTTTGCGCTTAACAGGTTGGTGGTCGATCCTGATTGCGTGCGGGATATCGTAGTGAATGAAGCGCGGTGGGTGACGATACTAGCGCTATGAAAAATCTGCGCTTAGGGCGCGGGTTACCTCCTGTCAGAATTCTGGGGTTATTGCTTAGGCAGAGCGTCGTTCCAAGCTTTGACTGCTTTGAAACCGTCGGTGAAGCCCTTGAGCGAGACATCAAGCACAACCGTTTCGTTGGGGGTCACGGCGGGGACGATGGTCAGAATCCCCTTGGTGCCCTTTTTGAAGGCGGCGAGTTCTGCAGTGGTAAATCCGATGCGAGCCACGCAGCCGATCTGCGTACAGAATGTGAAGGGATAAACTTTGGGCTCTGCGGTGTCGATGCCAAAGCGCAGACCTGCGGTGAGCATGGTTTCTAGCGGTACGATCACGGTCGCGCCCATCGCGGCTTGATTGTTCTCTGGCAGGGAGAACATATTGATTTCGGCAACCGAGGTGCCTTCGCTGTCTTTCAATAGTTGGTAGAGATGACAGGGGTCATTGCCTTCAGCAGTCTTGACGCACCGTTGTTCCCAGAGGCCAAATTTATTTTTGTTGTAGGTTAACCCTACACCATCGACCGGCGGCTGGCCCATTGATAGGCCCTCGGCGGTGAGTTCATCTGCGGCGTGTTTTTCGGTCACGGTTTCCTGTGCAAAGATAGCGCTACTGGATAAGGTGAGGAAGCTTAGGACGAGAAGGCGGAGGTAGATGCTCGACATATGGAGATCCATTTTTAGGTGTTGTTTGGCGCTGCGTCTAACATGGCTGGAGTGGGCTGTCAGTGGCGAAATCAGCGCTACGCGCAGTCGTGATGCGAAGGTATTGCGCTAATGAGAATGTGGCCAGGATGATCCGTTCTTTTAGGGGTATTCATCCGCAGGAGGCTGTGGTGGACCTGCGGGATGGTGAGAGTAATGGTGACGTTATGATGAGGAGGAAGCCGGTCATTTGCGCGCCAGCGGATGATGTTCGAGGACAAGGGTTTTTAGATGTTCGTCAAGGACATGGGTGTAGATTTCAGTGGTGGCAAGATCGGCATGACCGAGTAGAGTCTGGATTACACGTAGGTCGGCACCACCGGCAAGTAAGTGCGTGGCAAAGCTATGGCGCAGCGTGTGGGGTGTCACCTTGGCGGGTGAGATACCGGCGAGCACGGCAATATCTTTGAGTATTAGGAGGAAGTGCTGGCGCGTCAGGTGGCCAGCCGTACCGGGGCCGGGGAATAAGAATTTGCTGGCAGGGTTGCCAAGTTTGCGGGCGGCTTCTTCGGCGCGGTCACGGGATTTGAGCCAATCTTGCAGCGTGGCGCGGGCAGGGGTAGAGAGGGGGACCATGCGTTCTTTACCGCCTTTTCCGCGCACGAGGATCATCGTCGGATCGCCGCGCACGGCGGCCACAGGCAGTCCTACCAGTTCGGATACGCGCATTCCGGTGGCGTAGAGTAGTTCCATCAGGGCGCGGTTGCGCAGACGTTCGAGTTCGGTGCGGCCTTTGGTGTTGGCGGCATCGAGCAGGCGAGTGACTTCGTCTATCGTTAGAGTCTTGGGGAGTGATTTGCTGGCACCAGGGCCGGAAATGCGAAGCGCGGGATTGTCGCTGCGCCAGCTTTCTTCATGCGCGAAGCGGTAGAGTTGGCGGATTGATGACAGGCGGCGGGCGCGGGTGGCTTTGGACAGGCCGTTGGCCTCGCAACTGACGAGATAGGCCTCGATGGCTGCGCGGTCGGCGGTTATGAATGAAGCCCCGCGATGGGCAAGCCATGCCGCGAAATCCTTGAGGTCGCGGCCATAGGCGAGTTGCGTATTTTGGGCGGTGTCAAGTTCTGCGGCACTGGCGGAGAGGAAAGTCGAAATCCAGTGTTCGGGATGGGTGGGTGCCATATCAGCCTCGTCGTTCCAGCAGCAAGAGTTCAAGGGCAGTCCGGCGGGCGATTTTCTCTTGGCCAACGGCGCGGAGAAGAGCGAGGCCGTCAGTGACAGCGGTTAAGTTGCCATGCACGCCGTTTTCGATGCGGTCGATGGCGGTGAGGATCGCTTCTCCGGTACGGTTTTCGTTGAGCAGAGTTTGTAGGTCGGCGGACAGTGGCGCGCCTGTGAAGGCGGGCTTGATGGCGCGCGAGAGGCTGTCGGGTGCTGGGATGGCGGCCAGTTTGCCTTTAGCAAGGCCGATGAGAAACATCTCGCGTGGGGAAGTGGGGATGTAATCCTTGATCACCGTTTCGAAGGTAGGCGAGAGCAAACCTGCCTCGAATGCGATACGACGGGCTTCGCCATTAAGAATGAGAGCATTGAGTCGTTCGCCGTAGAGTTCTGTAAAGACGGATTCGAGTTCGACCTCGGCCAGACGGGACCAGAGATCGGGCAGGGTCTTTTCGATTTCGAGCCGTTGTAGGCTGTTGAGCGCGGTTTCGAAACGTTGGAAGGCAGCGACGCGGTCCCAGACTCCGCCTGAGGCAGCGGGCGCGCGTTCGGTATATAGGCCAAGCAGAGCGTTGGGCGTGATGGCTCCGGCGCGGGCGAGGCGTTCGGCAGCTTCGATCTGACTTTTCCATTCGACTTGTGGACGTAGTTCAGCATGGGCAAAAGCAATTGGAAGTGTTGAGGTGGGTAGCGGTTCGCCGACAGCTTCGAGCATTCGCCATGCAAGTGGTGTGACGCGTTCAGGCGGCGTAAGGGCGGGGTCGCCTTCGTAGAGGTATGGGTCAAGGAATCGGGAGAGCAGCTTGTCTTCTTCCGAGGTGACGTAGCCTAAAGCTTGCGCGGTGCGGAGTGTAAGGGCCGCCGCATTCCAGTCACCTGAGCGGGCTAGGCAGAAAATACGAGCTGGGAAGGTGGGAGCAAGGCCGGGAGAGGAGACCATAATCCGACAGCCACGGTCTTCTTCTCCCGTTAGAAGCGCGACGTCGAAGCTACGGCGGAAAAGGTCGGGGCTGCGGGCCCCTGATGCATCAAGCAGGGCGCGGGCTTGGTCAAGGGCGCCGAGGTCGAGTAGTTTATCGATGCGTGCGAGCAACAGTTTTCCACCAGATCCGGAATCAGTGGGCGGAGTGGCCTCGGCTAGAAGGACAGAAAGTAGTAGGCCGCGTAGGGCGGGCAGGGTGGTGACTTGTCCTTTGGTGATGGTGGCAGCTATAGTGTCTGTGTTGCCAAGACCCCAGAGATTGGTGGGAAGACCTGTTACTTCAGAGCGCAAGAGGCCTATGGCGTCTTGTGAGGTGCCGCCGATTACTGAGACCGAGACATCTCCGTTGGTTACGCCTTTGCTAACGGCGGGGGCGGTGGGTTTTGAGACAGATTGTGACAGCCAGTCGATGGCGGAAAGAGGGTTTTGGGCACGTGCCGGAGCAGCAGCGAGCAGCAGGGCCAGCAGAAGACCGGCTGTCTTGTTAGTCGGCATTCAGTGTCACCGGAACCTTTACTTCACCCTTCACGGGGCTGAGGTCGGCGATATAAGCATAGCTGGTAAAGAAGACGAGACAGAGTAGGACCAATATTGACAGTATCTTGATGATGCGTCCCATGTTCTTGCCTTTTTTGTCTGTCTTGTGCCATTCCTTGCGCTTCGGTTTGGACTGAAGCGTATGGCTTTTGAAGATGATACGGTCTTTGTTTGATGAATGCTACGTCACTTGATGTGATTATATATGGCTTTCGCATTAAGATCACGTCATTCAGGATAAGAATGGCGTGAGGTAAAGCGGTAGTTTGATGCTATTTTAATTATTTTGGAAAGAAACGGGGTTTTGATCGTGCTGCGACTGAAGAAGACGGTCGTGATGGTTGGAATGATGGGTGCGGGAAAAACCTCTGTTGGCACTGCCGTGGCACGGCAGTTGGGCGTGCCGTTTGTCGATTCGGACGAAGAGATCGTGAAAGCGGCGCAGTGTTCGATTGCAGAAATCTTTGCGCGGGATGGTGAGCCATTCTTTCGTGCCCGCGAGACCGAAATTCTAAGGCGACTTTTGCGGGGCAAGCCTTGTATCTTGTCGACAGGGGGCGGGGCGTTTTTGTCGGCGCAGAACCGTGCACTGATTGACGAATCGGGGGTTTCGGTTTGGTTGCGCGCGGACCTTGATCTTTTGTGGCAGCGGGTGCGATATAAAGCGACGCGTCCTTTGCTGCGCACCCAGAACCCGCGCGAGACCTTGCGCCAGTTTTACGAGGAGCGGGTGCCGCTTTATGCGCTGGCCGATGTTGTCATTGATTCGACCTTCGATTTGTCGATCGAAGATATGGCAGCGAAGGTGGTTGCCGTTCTTGCTGAGCGGACTGAGGTCTTAGGACAGGAATGACCACAATGACTATTAATACCGTTGTCGTCGATCTGGGGCTGCGGTCCTACGAGGTGCGGATTTCGCCCGGGTTGATTGGGCGTGCGGGGGCTGAGATTGCACCCCTGCTGAAGCGTAAAAAGGTAGCGGTCGTCACAGATGAAACCGTAGCTTTGGTGCATCTGGAACGGCTGGTTGCAGCGCTTGAGGTTGAGGGTATTGCAGTCTCGTCGTTGGTCTTACCCGCGGGGGAAAGCACCAAAGGTTGGTCGCAGTTTGCACATTGCGTGGAATGGCTGCTGGAGCAAAAGATCGAGCGGCGCGATGTGGTAGTGGCCTTTGGGGGTGGGGTGATTGGTGATCTGGTGGGCTTTGCCTCGGCCGTGTTGCGGCGCGGAGTGCGTTTTGTGCAGATACCGACCACGCTGTTGGCGCAGGTTGATAGTTCGGTCGGGGGAAAGACGGGGATCAATACAGCGCAGGGGAAGAACCTTGTTGGTGCGTTTCATCAGCCCTCGCTGGTGTTGGTCGATATTGATGCGCTGGCCACGCTGTCCGAACGCGATTTTCTAGCCGGTTACGGAGAGGTGATTAAATACGGGCTGCTCGGGGATAGGGGTTTTTTTGACTGGCTGGAAGTTAATGCGCCTTTGATGGTGTCTGGTGATGCCTTTGCGCGGCAGTTTGCAGTGCGGCGGTCAGTTGAGATGAAAGCGGGGATTGTGTCCGGCGACGAGACGGAAGAGGGTAAGCGGGCGCTTTTGAACCTTGGCCATACCTTTTGCCATGCGCTGGAGAAGGCCACTGGCTATTCTGACCGTCTGCTGCATGGCGAGGGTGTAGCGATAGGTTGTGTACTGGCTTTTGAGTTGTCGCATCGAATGGGGTTGTGTTCACAAGAAGCGTCGAGCCGTGTGCGAGCGCATCTGAAAGCAATGAGGATGAAAACCGATCTGCGCGACATTCCGGGTGATCTCCCGGACGTGTCTGCGATGGTTGATCTAATGGGGCAAGATAAGAAGGTAATCGACGGGCATCTGCGTTTTGTGCTGGCACGTGGGATTGGCGAGGCTTTCGTGGCCGATGATGTGCCGCTAGATTTGGTGACCGGTCTGTTGTCCGATGCTTTGCAGTGAGGCGGTTTTAGAATAATAGGCGGTAGTTATTGCCGCAGTTGTTTTTCTCTTTACCCGCGTCTGCTGGTGGTGCCAAAATTCATAAAAATTGCTTTGCACCTGTCTGTTGTCGCGGCAGATAGCAAATAATTTGTCCGGGCTCTACGCCTGCTATCCCTGCGATTTTGTCGTTGAAATCACTCTTGGGACCGCTGAGGTTGAGTGAGAGGATGTGCTTTTTGATCACGATTTTTGATGAGACATGATGCTCATGTGTTTTGCTACTTTGTGTTGTCTGTTAGGCGGAATTTTAGATTGTCCGAGGCGCCTTTAGCGTTGGAACTTTTGTTTTGATGATTGAACGCGGGCTAGACTGGTGGCGCGTCATGGAAAATAATAGTATGAAAATTAGGTTAACTCTCGGTAAGATTTCCGATGAAAAGGGGTGCTTTGGGCGAGAGACAGACCATCTATAGAGGATCGTTGCAGATGAGGCTCTGATCGTTCGTGCTTTGAACTTTTAGATCACTTAGGCACTCACAAGAGCTCCATAATGGCTAAGCTTTTGAATGCGTTGGTAATAGGGATAAAGTCTGGAATTGGCTGGGGCGCTAGGATTCGAACCTAGGTATGGCGGTACCAAAAACCGCTGCCTTACCACTTGGCGACGCCCCAACCGTGAGCGGGTGTTTAGCGAAGGGTTTGTAGGGCTGCAAGGGGATTTCGGCGCAAAAAGGCGGTGATTGCTAGAGCTTTCCGGTAAAGCTGGGGCCGTCTTTATATATGAACTGGACGCTATCTTCTTGGGGTGCTGAGCGGTTGAAATGGGGAGCGCCAAGCTAGACGAGGCGCTAGAAATTGTGCCTGTCGGGTCGGAAGAATATTGCACTGCCGAGAAGATGCTGGGTGACGTTGATGCCGATACGTTGGACAGGTCGTTTCGATCGAACGCGGTTTTTTAGACTGTTATGCCGATCAAGGGGCATTCTCTTGATCTCGTCTAGGCTGCTTTTGCAAGTGCCGCCCTTATCATCCTTGAATTTCTCACTATGGAGCATTCGTATGCAGCGAATATGGATGTGATAGTACCAGATTGGGCGTTTAGTCGCAGGTTTTTGATAGAGTACTTCTGCGCCTTTGCGTAGCTCTTTGATACAGCGATTGAAACCTTTGGTTTTCTTTTAAACTCAACAGTAGGTTTCAGTTGTCATTTTTGATTTTTATCCACTTTCAGACTCACAAATAAGAAAAGAACGGCGATAAGGCCGTTCTTTTCAAGTGGTTTAGAAGCTTTAAGGGTAGTTTCGAGCTTAGCGCTTGGAGAACTGGAACGAACGGCGGGCTTTGGCCTTGCCGTATTTCTTGCGTTCTACAACGCGGCTGTCGCGGGTTAGGAAGCCTGCGGCTTTTAGGGCACCGCGTAGCGAGGGTTCGTAAAGCTGTAGGGCTTTCGAGATGCCGTGCTTGACCGCGCCGGCTTGGCCTGACAGGCCGCCACCGGCGACTGTTGCGAAGACGTCGAACTGGCCTTCCACATTGGCGATGGTAAAAGGTTGCTTCAGGATCATTTGGAGAACCGGACGAGCGAAGTAGGTCGCCATTTCTTTGCCGTTCACTACGACTTTTCCGGTGCCGGGCTTAACCCAGACGCGGGCGACGGCGTCCTTGCGCTTGCCGGTCGCATAGGAACGACCCAGCGAGTCACGCTGTGGAGTTTTGGGTGCTGCGGGTTCGGTCACGGCGGGGATAGAATCGGCGACAGCCGATTTCAGATCGTCGAGAGACTTGATATCAGCCATGATCAGGCGCTCCGCGTGTTTTTCGGGTTCAGGACCTTGAGGTCGAGAATCGTGGGTTGCTGGGCTTCGTGCGGATGGGTCGCACCTGCATAGACGCGTAGGTTGGTCATCTGCTGGCGTCCGAGTCTGTTTCTAGTGATCATACGCTCGACGGCTTTGGTTACGACACGTTCTGGGTGGCTGCCTTCGAGCACCTGACGCGCGGTGCGGAACTTGATCCCGCCTGGGTAGCCGGTGTGCCAGTAGTAGCGCTTGTCTTCACGCTTGTTGCCGGTCATCTGGATTTTATCCGCGTTGATCACGATGACGTTGTCACCCATGTCCATGTGCGGGGTGAAGCTTGGCTTGTTCTTGCCGCGCAGAATATTGGCTACGATCGTGGCGAGGCGGCCCAGAACGATGCCTTCGGCATCGATTAGGATCCACTTCTTCTCGATGTCCGCCGGTGTAGCGGTGAAGGTTTTCATATCGAACCCTGTTGAGTGAAGCGGGGGAAGCCCCCGTCAATTTGATGGGAGCTTATCGCGTGAAGCGTCGTGCACGTCAAGTGACGAGTTGAACTAAAAGTATTTCAAAAACAAGTTGTTATAACAAAGGTATTATAATACCCCATAAAATAAAATGCTCAATATAGACTTTGCAGGTTCCATATGTACGGGTGCAGGTAGATCGAAGTGGCAGGCCATACATGCGAGGACGGTTCTGGCCGCTGATTTCTCTGGGCCATCCGTGATTTGTATTGATTGCGGCAAACCGGTAAGTGCCGTGCGTTTCGCTTTCTTTATCTGTTAGGGTGCTGAACTAGGTTACCTAATCCGCAGGCTTTTGAGAATACGCCGGTGGCGCGGATGATTTTTGTCGGTATATACCTTCTAATTTCAATGACAGCCGCAATTTTGCGAAAACAGGTCTTGGCCCGAGGAATGACGCTATGAAGACGGTGACGATCGGTGGTTTATCGGTAAGCAACGATAGCTCACTTCTGGTGATTGCGGGTCCGTGCCAGCTGGAAAGTCTGGATCATGCCCAGATGATTGCAGGAACTATGGCAGAGGCTTGCGCAAAGGCCGGCGCACAATATGTGTTTAAGGCGAGCTATGATAAGGCGAACCGCACCAGTATGAAGGGGCGGCGTGGTCTCGGTATGGAAACGGGGCTTAGGGTACTTGAGGCTGTCAAGTCGATGGGGATGCCGGTTCTGACCGATATCCACGATGTTGAACAGGCTCGGGCGGTGGCGGGTGTGGTGGATATCATCCAGATTCCCGCTTTTTTGTGCCGTCAGACCGACCTTCTTATTGCCGCGGGAGAGACGGGAGCGGTGGTCAATATCAAGAAGGGCCAGTTTCTGGCGCCGTGGGATATGGCTAATGTTGCGGAAAAAGTCGCCTCCACTGGAAACGGTCGTATCTTGCTGACGGAACGCGGAGTGAGTTTTGGTTACAATACACTAGTGGCCGACATGCGTTCTTTACTGACGATGGCTAAGACCGGTTATCCAGTCATCATGGATGCGACCCATTCGGTGCAGCAACCGGGCGGGCAGGGTATTTCTAGCGGCGGGCAGCGGGAATTTGCCCCTGTCATGGCGCGTTGCGCCGTGGCAATCGGGATTGCGGGCGTGTTCATCGAAACTCATGAAGCACCCGACACTGCGCCGAGCGATGGGCCAAACATGATCCCCTTGTCGCAGATGGCGGACGTGGTGAGCAGCCTGATGGACTTTGACCGTTTAGCCAAAGTGAACCCGTTGCGGGTATGAAAAAAAGGACAAGATGGATTAGGCCTGTAAGTCAGGTGTTTGTTTCCGTTGCTCCATAAACCTTGCTTCCTTTATGCCCGCACTCGTTCGCTTTTAGGATCGTAAAATGGTGCGAATGAGAGCGTCGCTTTGACTTGCTTATCATTCACGGTCACGGTGAATCTATCTGACGTCAGATACTCAGCTGTTACTCCGCTTGGATGTTCGATTATCGCTAGGCCAATAGAGGTTCCCAGTGTGTGCCCGAAGGCGCCCGCGCGGACATAGCCCACTGGAACACCATCGGCGAATAGAGGTTCCGAACCGATCAGTAGCGGTTCAGGATCTTCAAGCTTGAGTGCAACAAGCCGTTTCGGTAAGGGTCCTGCGGCTTTTTGCGCGGCAAGACGATCTCGTCCGATGAAGTCTTTGGACATGTCTACGACAAAACCAAGACCCATCTCTAATGGTGTGTCGGTGTTGTCGATATCCACGCCGAAATCGCGGTAACCCTTTTCTAAACGTAAACTTTCCAGCGCCATCAGTCCGCAATGTGCGTAAGCCACGCCTTGTGCCTCGATCCCTTCCACCAATGCGTCATAGACATTCAGACTTTGCTCGGAGGGGATGTAAAGTTCATAGCCCAGCTCACCCATATAGGTGACGCGGATGATGCGGATACGCGCATAGCCGATTTCGACCATGCATGATCCCCGGAAGGGCAGTGTCTCAGTTGAAAGGTCCGCACCAGTGATTGCTCCTAGCACGTCTCGTGCACGAGGTCCTTGTAGGGACAGGATCGTGTAGGCCGAGGTTACGTCGGTCACACAGCAGAATTCGTTCATCCTAGTATGGCGTTTGATCCATGAAGGAGTGATGCGTTCTAGGACATCTCCGGTCACGAGCAGGAATTCATCCTCGGCCAGTCGGGTGATCGTGAGGTCTGAGATTATACCGCCTTGGACGTTTAGCCATTGGGTGTAGATGTTGGTGCCGACCGGCACCGAGACAGAACTGGCGCTGACTCGGTTAAGCACCGCTTCTGCATCGCGGCCTTGGACGATGAATTTTCCCATGAAGGTTTTGTCGAATAGCCCAATGCTTTCTCGAGTAGCCCGGTGTTCCGCTGCAGAAAGGTGGAACCAATCTTGCCGTCCGAATTCGTGGGTCACTTTTGGCATAGGGCCGCTTTGTGCGAACCAGTTGGGCATTTCCCAGCCCGAAAGAGGCACGAAATAGGCTCCTTTGGCAGCATAGCGGTCATGCAATGGCAAGCGTCGTGCTCCACGGGCCCTTTTATGTTTCCAGTTCGGCAGAGAAGCATTGGTGAAAATGTAGGATAGCGCATCTGGCAGCCGATCTATGAGGTAGTGGCGCACCGAGGTGTGCCGGGCCATGCACGCAGGCGTCAGACCGGTCATGTCCTGGCTGGCATTGCCATGAACGATTTCCTCGGCCAGCAGGGCGCCTATGCCTCCGCCCGACAGAATTCCCAGCGAGTTGAGGCCCGTTCCAAGGTATAGCCCCATCACCTCGGGGCTTTCGCCGACGAGAAACTTGCCATCTGGGGTAAAGCTTTCAGGACCGCAGAAGAAGGATTTCAGACCGGCACTCTGCATCGCTGGGAAGCGACGGAAGGCGTGTTCCAGATGCGGGGTCATTCGGTCCCAATCTGGGGCAAGTGTACTGAAACTAGCATCTTCTGGCACCGCGTTAGGCATCCAAGGCGCGCCATCCGGTTCAAATAGACCAAATAATAGTCCGCCGCCCTCTTCGCGAACATAGGCATAACTTTCGGGGTCTTCGACAATCGGCATGTCGCGATGCACGTCCGCCATCGGTTCAGTTAGCAAGTAATAATGTTCCATCGCTTGCAAGGGAACCGAAACGCCGATCTTTGCTCCTATCTGGCGCGACCACATGCCGGCAGCAAGTACGACGACATCGGTCTGGATTGTACCCTGTGGCGTTATCACACCGCACACGCGACCGCGTTCAACTAGGATGTCGTATACCGGGCAATTTTCGATGATGCGGATCCCCCGCTTGCGTGCCCCTGCGGCCATCGCCATCGTCACATCCACGGGGTTCGCGCGTCCGTCTTCAGGTGACCAGATCGCCGATAGCACGTCTTTGGTTTCGACCAGCGGGAACTTAGCTTTGACCTCAGAAGGGGAGATTTCGTGTTTGTCATGCCCCATGAGCCGCATGAAGTTCATCTCGCGCCGCTGCGCTTCTCGTCGGGTCTTTGTTGTGGCAATATGCAAGTGGCCACATTGATGAAATCCGGTTGATACGCCGGTTTCATCCTCAAGCTGACAATATAGATCGCGCGAGTGTCGGACGATCCAGCTCAGTGTTTCTGTCGACATTCCTGACGAAGCGATCAGCCCCGCTGCGTGCCAGGTTGTGCCTGAGGTAAGTTTGTCCCGCTCTAGCACCACGACATCCGTCCAACCCAGCGCGGCAAGGTGATAGGCGGTAGAGGTTCCAATGACCCCGCCGCCTATGATGACGGCCTGCGCAGCGGTGGGGAAATCATGCTTCATACTGGTGCCTCGAATCAGGTTTTGATCTAAGTCATTGATTGATAAGGAAAAGAAAACAGTCAACGATTGAAAGACTATCCAATAGAAGTTAAATAATTGTGAGATAAAGAAAAAGCATTACAGAAATCATGTTGACGGTCGTGACATGTATTGTCGTTTGGTGGACATGGAGTGTCTGGATAAATCGATCGAGTTGTGCCGCGCGCCGGTAGCTCAAGACGGGTATGACCATGTCAACCAGACGCTATAGGCAAAACGCTTGGAGCACAGCTCGACGGGTTTTGGCTCAACATTCTTATCTATTTAGCATGCTTCGACTATGATGATGCGAAGGCATATGTATGCCTATTAGGCGGATTAGTTTTTATGCCATTTCGTCGACAGTGGGCTATAAAACTAGTAATATTGTATGCTATGTTGCCCTAGTTTTTTTCTCCTTTGGTGCCGTTTGAGTTGGATAAATTCATAATTTAAATTAAGATGTTATCTTACTGAAGGTAAGGTATTGCGAGCGTAGAATTTCCTCAGAAAGATGGAAAAGGAGTTTCCGATGAAGAAGAACCGCTTCACCAAAGTTTAGATCATGGGCGTGTTGTGTTAAGCTGAAGGCGTGCTTGAAAATGCCACATCTCTGCGGCGAGCATGTGATCAGCAGCGACGTTCTATAAGTAGCGCGCCAAGTATGGCGGCATGGATGCATCTATGATGAGCTAGGTGAAGGGTTCTGGAGGATGAGATTGAGCGGCCAACGCGCATGTTCGCCGAACTGAGCATGCAGGTTGAGTGGTAAGGCCTTGGTCATTAGGGGCTACAACGGCCATGAATATGTAGGTTCCATGCTGGTGATATTGGCCGAAGCGTAGTGCACTGACCTGACCTGTATCTAGTCTCTTAGGCTGTAGCAGAACGTCTATTTTGAATGCAATAATAGAACGGTCCGGCATGAGTGGCCGGATATATATATTGGACCCATCAAGGAAATGCAGCAGACTTAGATTGAAGGGCTTCGAATATATAATAATGAACTTACTAAGATAAGTGTAGGTGAGATTACCCCCGTTATGAAACTGAAAATGGCCGCGTGGTCTCTACGCTCGCGCATCCCTCAAATGGGGAAGGTTGCTCCTAGCTATCCCACTTCACGGGGCAGCACATCTACAAATGGCGGCATCTGATCGAGAGTTTTTCCCAAAAGATCAAAGAATACAGATTATAGAAACACATTCCAGATGCGTAGGCGCCTTTCCCTCGTGAAAATACGACCGGTCGGTATCTGCCCAATACTCCTGGCGTTGACAGAGAAAGGGATTCACATCTCGCGCTTGACTGGCTATTAGGAGGAATGCAGAATATATCCTATGCTGCATTGGGGATTATTCATTTAAAATCAATTATTAACTTATATATGTGATCCCTCTTGTAACGATATTCCACAACATTTTAGGTATTGATTTGGGTTAATTCTTTCATCGCGGCAGCGCGGCGTGTGTCGATCCAGTTAGCGAGATCTGCGACGTGGACGCCTTTTGTGGCTTTTTGTGATCCTTCGATTTGTACAACTGGGATTGCGATTTCGCCTGAGAGGGATTTTCGCGCGAAGGTTTCTGGAGTGAGGTGCTGGAAATAGTCACGGCATACTAGATTGAGTGGGATGATTGCAGTTTGATACTGAGCGAGGATGATGAAGGGGGTGTTCATTTGGGCAGTCCTTTTGTCGAGCTGTAGGTCACGTCAAAGAGCCTTTTGGGATTACGTTTAGGATCTGCGTGAGCGTTTTGTTTTGGGATTGCAGCTAGTTTGGCGGTTTGTTTATTTCTGCGGGGAAGTTTCTGGTGCCGAGGATGGCTGGGGGGATCAGCTATCAAGCCTGTATGATTATATCCGCATTGGCATGAGGACTTGTAGCAAGGCTGGATCGTCGGTGAGGACGCGGGCTGGTTCGTTTTGGCGTGCCATTTCTAGCCGGATAGTTTTCGCGCGGTTTGCGAAGTCTATGAGGTAGTTCATGTTGAACTTGACTGACTGTTGTCCGGTTGCCTGCACGGGCATGGAGACTTCTATTCCGTTGGGGTTTGTGTGGATCATTTGACCTTTCATCGGGTCGATTTTTAGGGTGCGTGATTTTTTATTTGTTAGCGGGAATCTGCGCAGTGCGGCTGCGGTGATGACGGCGGTTATGTTTTGCGAGGGTTTTGGGGTGACGCGTGTGTAGTCGGGGAATGTGCCGTCGATTGTTTTAGAAACGATTGTCCAGTCGTCGCCTTTGAACTCGACTTGGTTTTCTTGGTTTTTGGAGGGCAGTACGGCATCGGTGCTTTTGGGATTGCGTATAGACCGCACGGTGATTGTTCCGTTTGATCTTGTTTTTAGGGTACGATGGAGGAGGGTGATTGTTTTTTTAGGGATGATTTGGTCTTCGAATGGCCATGGTTCGCTTAGGTTATAGATTGCCATGCGGTGTCCGTCGGTTGCGGTTGCGATCAAGCCTTCGCCTTTGTTGTGGAGGAACATTCCGCCTAGGTAATGGCGTGTTTCTTCGGTTGAGATGCAGGCGATTGTTGCGGCAAGTGCTTTGTGCAGTTGTGTTTGGCTGATTGTGATTGCATCGCCGGACGGGGCCAAGATCACGGGGTAATCCTTGGCGGGGCAAAGCTCGCGTAGGGTGGCGACGACATTATCGACTTGGATTGTGATCAGGTCTTTTTCGCGTGAGATTGTTACGTCACCTTCTGCCCAGCGCAGGAGGCTGTGTAATATGTTTGGGTTGAGTGTTGTGTCGATTTTGCCGGTGATTGATATTGCTTGGGCGGTTGCGATGCATTCGACATTGAGATCAGTTCCCCGAACCTGAACTTCGTCGTTGATGGTTGTAATTCGCACCATGCTGAGGACTGGGATGATGTTTCGGCGTTCGACGGCTTGCATGGCGTGGGCTAGGGCGCGTTTTAGGTCTTTGGCGTTTGCGGTAAAGTTGTTTGTGATCATTTTGTTTTCCTGTGGTCAGAGCCCAAATCCGTGCGCAATCAGCAACGCGGCAACGACTATTGTGAATATAGCAACACAACCGACAGCATCGGACAGCATTGCTCGGATACGTCCGGGCCTCGCGGTGGGGGTTGGTTTCATATTTGGGTCTCTTCGTTGTAGGCGTCTGTGATGATCGCCCGCAGCATGTCTGTCAGGGTGGCGCCTTCAGGTATGGCTTTGATGAGCCAGTTTTGGATTGGTTTGGGTAGGCCGTTGAGCATTTGGCCCATGTCTTTGCTTATCAAGAGCGTGCTGTGATCTTGGGCATTTTGGGGGGGTGTTTTTCTAGACATGGCGTGTTTTTTCCGTGTCGTTTAGGCATTTTAGGGCGATTTCGGCGAGGAGTGAGATTTCTTCGGCGTCTGTTCGTGCTTTAGTGCCGCGGGTGGCTTCAACGGACATGATTTTTGTTTTGCGGGCGATCCTCTCGATCAAGACGCGCAGGGTTAGTGTTTGCGCTGCGGTGGCGATCGGGGTGAATGGAGAGGTATTCACTTTTGCATCCTTTTCTGAAGCCAATATTTTGCAGAAAATTTGGTGTCGGCATCGAATTCCGACTTATTTTTGATCCATTCGAGGTAGTCGGTTGGTGCGTCTGCAAAGGCGGTGCCTTTGTATTTTCCGAAGTTCATCACTTTCAGCAGCGCTGGATATTTTGAGATGGTGATGAGTTCTTTGATGGAGCGTTTTGCTAGGAGGCGGCGCAGGATGTGGGCGGTGATATAGGCATCTGGCAGGGCGCGGTGTGGCGGCATGGATTGTTCTGCGACGAAGTCTTTGTCTTGGTCGATTTCCAGCCAATACCGAAGGCACTGGTTTGAGTATCCGGGAGCGTCTGGCCAGACGGCGCGGGCGCATTTGTAGGTGCATATCCAGCTGAGATTGTAGGGTGTAAAATAGGCCTCGAACTGTGCGTTGTGTGCGGCACAGGTTGGGGAGCCTTCAAGGAAGTCGTCGATTACTTCGCGCAGGGTTGGGGCTTTAGCAACCTCTGCATCTGAGATGTGATGCACGGCTCTGGCTTGGGGTGGAATTATGCTGCTGGGGCGTACCATTTGGTGAGAGGGGCGTATGATGCTCCAATATTTGGTTTTTGTTTGGATGAGGTCATAGCTGCCCATTTCGATGATTTCTGGGTTTTGGTCTTCTGGTGTTCCTGTGGTTTCGTAATCGATGACGCGGATTGTGGTGTTCATATCGCGTCCTTTAGGTTGATTGTTTTGCTGGTCATTTTTTGATCTGCTTGATTTCTTGGTACCGGCGCGATGGTTGCGAATATCACAACGCTAATCGCAACACTCCGCGTCGTCAACAGATTTTCGCATGTAGACGGCTTTGATTTTCAATCGGTGACGCATGTGACAGATGTGACGCGTTTTCCTACATGTTTGTAAGGATAAAAAATAAAAACCTATCTAGGGGCGGTTCGTTTGGGGAGGAGATTTTTTTTTTCTGCGCGATAGGTAATATGTGGAAAAATGCGTCACATGCGTCACAGGCGTCACGCTAAAATCGCAACACTATCGCAACGATACAAAACCAATGGTGCGTATTTTCAGCATCAGAAGGAATGTAGCTATGCCGTTGACCGGAAAACGAGAGCGATTTTGTCAGGAGTACCTGAAGGATTTGAACGCGACACAGGCCGCGATCCGCGCTGGCTACAGCGAGCATACGGCTGGTTCGCAGGCCCACGATCTTCTGAAAAAACCTGAAGTTCAGGCTGAGATTGATCGCCTTAAGTTGGAGCGATCGCGCGAGACCAAGATTGACGCAAATTGGCTGCTTAAGCGCCTTGCTGCGGAAGCGGAGGCTGATGTGGGCGATCTTTATGGGCCTAACGGGGAGTTAAAGCCTGTTCAAGAGTGGCCAGAGATTTGGCGAAAGGGGCTGGTGCAGGGCTTTGATATTGAGGTGATCCGCGCGCCTGACGGGCCTGAGGTGGGTCTTGTCAAGAAGATCAAGGTTTCTGATCGGGTGAAGCGTCTTGAGTTGATTGGCAAGCACATCACTGTGCAGGCGTTCCAAGAGAATGTGAGCCACACCGGCCTTGATGCACTGGCTGAACGTCTGGAGCGGGCTGCGCGTCGTGTCGACTGATGGGTTTGACTTGAATGATGTGATTATCAAGAGGGCTGCGGCCTGTCGGTATGATCCGCTTTCTTGGTCGAACTTTGCATGGGATTGGGGGCATGGCGAGCTGGCTGACTATGATGGTCCGCGTGAGTGGCAGGCGAGCATCTTTCAGTTGATCCGTGATCATCTTGCCAATCCTGAGACTCGGTTTCATCCTGTTCAGATTGCGGTGGCATCTGGTCACGGGATTGGCAAGTCGGCTTCGATGGGGATGCTGTCGAATTGGGCGATGTCTTGTTATGCTGATTGCAAGATTGTCACGACAGCCAACACGGAGGGTCAGCTGCGCACCAAGACTGCGCCTGAGATTGGCAAGTGGTTTCGCATGTCGATCACCTCGCACTGGTTTGACGTGCAATCGACCTCTGTGAAGATCCGCAATAAGCCGCATTCCGATCAGTGGCGGCAGGATTTTATTCCTTGGTCAGAGCACAACACTGAGGCATTTGCCGGTTTGCACAATAAGGGCAAGATCATCATTTTAGAGTTCGACGAGGCCTCTAAGATCCATGACAAGGTTTGGGAAGTGGCCGAGGGTGCGCTGACTGACGAGGATACGGTGATTATTTGGATTGTTTATGGCAATCCGACGCGCAACAGTGGGCGGTTTCGGGAATGTTTTAGGAGGTTTCGCCATCGTTGGCACCGGTTTCAGATTGACAGTCGCACGGTTCCAGGCACGAACAAGAAGAAGATCCAAGAGTGGATTGACGACCACGGCGAGGACAGCGATTTTGTAAAAATCCGTATTCGTGGGCAGTTTCCCAGTCAGTCGGCTCTTCAGTTTATTTCTGGCGATGATGTTGATGCCGCCCGATCGCGTCATCTTCGAGCTGAACAATTCAACTTTGCCCCTGTTATTCTTGGGGTTGACCCTGCATGGACTGGGGATGACGCGTTGGAGATTGTGCTAAGGCAGGGTCTTTATTGCAAGTCGATTGCGACTTTACCTAGGAACGACAACGATGTTGAGGTTGCCAACCTGATTGCGCGGTTGGAGATCGAGCACAAGGCTGATGCTGTGTTTATTGATGCGGGCTATGGTACGGGGATTGTGTCGGCGGGGCAGGTGATGGGCCGATCTTGGCAGCTTGTTTGGTTTGGCGGGAGGGCGACGGATCTTGCTTATGTTAACAAGCGCGCTGAGATTTGGGGTGCGTTGAAGTCATGGATTAAGCAAGGCGGCGTGATCGATCCGAAGGATGAGGAGTTGTATCAAGACTTGGTGGGTCCTGAGACTGTGCCGCGTCTTGATGGAAAAATTCTTCTCGAAAGCAAGCAAGACATGAAGGATCGCGGTTTGCCGTCTCCAAATAAGGCTGACGCTCTTGCACTGACTTTTGCAGCACCTGTTGCGAAGCGCGAGATGTTCTCGACTGTGTCCACGGCGACGACGATGCCGCAGGACTATAATCCTTGGGGATAGTTTAAAAGCGGTTGGTCCTTCATGTAAATGACGCAAAAACCATCGGCGGCTAATTTTGCGACGAGACTTTACAGGATGCCGCCATGTGTATGTATTCTAATTCCACGCCGCAGTCTGCGCCGCAACTTCCTCCTGATCGTGCCGCGATGAGATCGCCTGATGGTCGTAGTGTTTCGACTGCGGGCCGTCGCATTACGGATCGGATGCGTGCTGCGAGCAGTACGATCCTGACGTCGAATAATGGCGTGCTTCAAAGTGGTCAGACCCAGGGTAAGACCCTTCTTGGCCAGTGATATGATCCCGGCGCGTCGCAACGAGACCAAGCGGCAATACCACGCTCGGCGTTTGCAGGCGTTGAAGGCCATGCGCAACCCGTGGGAGGCGCATTGGTTTGAACTGGCTGAGCATACTGCGCCTGCGCGTTTGCGAATGAATGTGAAGGACAACGAGGGTCGTCCTGATCGTAAGAAGATTGTGGACAGCACGGGCGGTTTTGCTTTGCGCACTCTTGCTTCAGGGATGCATTCGGGGATTACTTCTCCTGCTCGTCCTTGGTTTCGGCTGACGACTTTTGATCCTGACCTGAAGGACTACGCTCCGGTTAAGACGTATCTTGCCACGGTTGAGACACAGATGCGCGAGGTGTTCCAGGGGTCGAACATCTACAACTCCTTTCATTGGGGTTATGGCGATTTGGGTTTGTTTGGGCAGTCTTGTGGTTTGTTGATTGAGGATGACGATAAGGTCGTTCGCATGGTGCAGTTGTTGCATGGGTCGTTTTGGATTGCGCGGGATCATCGTGGGATTGTGACGACGCTTTATCGGCAGTTTTCTTGGACGGTTGAGAACATTGTGCGGCGGTTTGGCTATGATCGTTGTTCTATGACGATCCGCAATTGTTATGACCGAGGAAATTATGACGAGCGGTTCACGATTAACCATGCGGTTGAGCCGCGTTTTGATCGTGACATTCGCAAGATTGACAAGGTGAACAAGGCGTTTTTGTCAAATTACTGGGAAGATGGCGGTCCGCAGGGTGAGGGGGATGGGCTGCTGGAGGAAAGTGGGTTTGACACCAATCCGATCATTGCGCCTGCTTGGGAGCTGGTGGCTGAGGACAGCTATGCGATTTCGCCTGGCATGGATGCTTTGCCTGATATTAAGATGCTTCAAGTGATGCAGCTGCGGGCGGGCGAGGCCATTGAAAAAAAAGTGCGCCCGCCGATGGTGGCGCCTGTTAGCCTGCGGAATAATCCGGCTTCGCTCATGCCAGGATCGATTACATATGTTGATGATCCAAGCGGTGCGGGGCGATCCTATCGGGCAGCGATTGAGGTCAATCTGTCTTTGAGTGAACTGGAGGGTAAAATTCTTCAGACTTCGCAGCGTATTGAGCGGGCTTATTATGCCGATCTCTTTTTAATGCTGTCGCAGATGGAGGGTATTCAGCCGCGTAATACGTTTGAGATTGCGGAACGCAAAGAGGAGAAGCTGCTGGCCCTTGGGCCTGTGCTGGAGAACATTTATGGTGGTCAACTCGCTCCCACGATTGATCGTACTTATCGGATTATGGAGCAACGCGGCCTTTTGCCTGAAGCGCCCCAAGAGATCCAAGGCCAAGAACTGAAGATCGAATACATTTCGATGCTTGCGCAGGCGCAAAAGGCGGTCAGCACGGGATCGATTGAGCGGGTTGCTTCTTTTGCGGGTAATCTTGCGGCGGTGAAGCCGGATGTTTTGGACAAGTTGGATTTCGACGAGGCTGTAGATCTTTATGCGGATGCTCTTGGCGCACCGCCCTCGATTGTTGTGTCTGACGATGAGGTTCAAAAAAACAGGCAGGCTCGTGCTCAGGCACAACAGGCGGCGGCGCAGGCACAACAGGTGGCGCAGATTGCTCCTGCTATGCGTGATGGGGCTGAGGCGGCGCGGGTTCTTTCTGAGGTGGACGCTCAAGGCAGCGGGCAATCGCTGCTGCAACAGATTGGGATTGCGTGATGGAGGCTCTGGGATACATCGTTTTGTTTTTGATGGGTGGTTGGGCGTTGTTTGTCTGCACTATCATTCTTTGTCTTTGGGGGCGCGGCGGGTTTGAGGATATTTTGGATGCGATTGGCTTGGCCATTATCGTTCTGATCCTTTGGGCTTGTGGCTTTACGTGGTGGGTTTTGGTGTGATGTCCGAGGGCAGTTTGACGGAAAAACTATCTCGCAATCATGAATTGCAACGTGACCAGATCGCCCTTGATTTGGACCATGTGTTGCGAATACCGCAATGTAGACGAGTTTTGTTGCGAATACTGGAACGCTGTGGAGTTTATCGCCTCGCGTTCAGTGGTGAGGCCGAAGCGACCGCGCTGCGGCTGGGGGAACAAAACATCGGCCTGTGGCTAATCGCGCAGATGGAAATGGTGGGGCCGACTGCATACCCTGCGCTGCTGATGGAGGCGGCGCACTCGCGAGATAAGGAAACGGTGAATGCCCTGGTGGATGCTGAACAATAAACCCCTCTTTGCCCCTGCTGATGGAGCTGGCTCTGTCCCCGCGGCTGGCGATCCGGCGCCTGCTGAGGACAATATCGGCACGGTCCTCTATCCAAATGATCCGCCAAAAGCCGATGGCGACAAACCCGCCAATCCGCCCGCCGAGGGGAAGGAATACGTCTCTGATCCATCAAAGTCCGACGAGGAAAACGCTGCGGCCAAGGCTGAACATGACAAGACCAAGCCTGCCGATGGGGATCTCGCTGATAAAGTGCCAGAGGATGGCAAGTATTCTCTCAAGATGCCTGAGGGCGTCGAGGTGGATCAGGCCCTCCTTGATGCCGTCTCGCCTGATTTTAAGGAACTTGGTCTTACTCAAAAACAAGCGCAAACCTTGGCCGACAAGTTCATCGCCGCTCAGACCAAGAAGGGTGAGGAGGCGCAAGCAAGCTGGTCCAAGACACTTACAGATTGGGTCGATCAGGCTAAGGCCGATCCCGAGATTGGCGGCGCAAACTGGGACGGCACTGTCAAGGTTGCAACCCAGCTCGTTGGTCGCTTCGGAAACGAGGCGTTTTGCGAATATCTCAATGCATCCGGGGCGGGAAACCACCCCGAGATGATCCGTTTCATGGCGAAGGTCGGGGCCGTGATCGGAGAAGATCGCCCGGCCAACCCCGCAAACCCTGGGAAAACCGTCGCGCGGGATACTGCCGCGATCCTGTATCCCGATGATCAACCGAAGGGCAAGTAAACATGGTAACCCTCTCAAATACCTATCTAAACCTGATCGATATCCATAAACAAAACGATCCTCGCACCGGCGAGATCATCGAAGTCCTAAAACAACAAAACCCCATCCTTGATGATGCGGTGGCGATGGAATGCAACATGGGGCCAATCCACCGCCATGGCATCCGCACCGGCCTGCCGCAGCCAGCTTGGGGCGCACTCTATAAAGGCATCCCACAGTCAAAGTCGTCCGTGCAGCAGGT
This sequence comes from Paracoccaceae bacterium, assembly GCA_020852535.1. Classification (GTDB taxonomy): domain Bacteria; phylum Pseudomonadota; class Alphaproteobacteria; order Rhodobacterales; family Rhodobacteraceae; genus Paragemmobacter. The sequence goes on from JADZAO010000011.1 coordinate 29,450, forward strand.
CGATGATACCACCGGCTTTCTAGAAGCACGCTCTGCAATCGATACCCGCGCCCTTGAACTTTCCAAAAACCCCGCTGCGCTGCGGCTGGGAGAGGCGATGTCGCATCTGGAAGCGATGAACCAAGAGATGGCGACCGGCCTGTTCTACCACGATACGGCGACAACCCCAGAACGCTTCAAAGGCCTTTCTGCACGCTTTAACCAGCGCGGCGCCGGTGCCGGAAACCAGATCATTGATGCAGGGAGCACAGGGCCAAATAATACCTCGATTTGGTTCGTGACCTGGGGGGATCACGCTTGCCACCTGCTCTATCCGCAAGGCTCAAAAGCAGGCGTCATGCGTGAAGATAAAGGCGAACAGCGCGTTAATGACCCCCATGGAGACCCCTTCTATGTCAAGGAAGAAGTGTTCCGTTGGCACATGGGTCTGGCCGTTAAAGACTGGCGATATGTCGTCCGCATCGCAAATATCGATGTTCCCGCGATGTTGGCAGGAAACGTCAATCTCTATCGCTTCATGCGCGAAGCCTACTGGCGTCTTCAGTCGCGCCGGATGGATGGCAAGACCTCCCGGATCGCAATCTACGCAAACCGTGATGTGTTGTCAGCCCTAGACGGTCTTTCGACAGGCATTCCAGGCGGCACGGGCAATAACGCATTCTTGCACGTTACCCCCAAAGAAATCGAAGGCAAGGAAGTCCTGACCTATCGCACGATGCCCCTGCGCGAGACCGATGCGCTCCTCAACACCGAGGCCCGTGTCCTCTGATAATGGCTTGAACGGGGCGCCCAACGCGCCCCGTCTCCTAAACCCATAAGGAACCCCGAAATGATCTTCGATCGCTCTCTTATGTTTTCAAATGCACAGGCGATCACTGAGACCGCCGCCTCCGATAACATCGTTGATTTGCTCGCAACTGGCCGCCCATACGGTCATGCGCAAAACCTGGTCAAAGATGTCGGAAAAGGCAACCAGATCGCCTTGCTCGTTCAGGTCGTCGAAGCCTTCAATACGCTCACCTCGCTGACCATCGAGCTTCAGTGCGACGACAACGAGGCCTTCGCCTCGCCCAAAACCGTGCTCTCGCATCTGATCCCGCTTGAGGAATTGATCGCGGGCAAAACCGCCTCGATCACCAGCGTGCCGCCAGGGATTAATGAGCGCTATCTGCGCTTGCACTATGTCGTTGCTGGCTCAAACCCAACCCTCGGGCGTATCACCGCGAGCGTCGTTGCTGGCGTCCAGACAAACGCGGTGAACTTCTGATGATCGTGATTGCAACCGCCAAGGGCTATTACGCGGGCAAGGTCCGTGAACCCGGTGAGACCTTTGGTCTGCGCGATGACGCAGATTTCTCGGAAGTCTGGATGAAGACCTCCGATGCTGCGCAAGCGTCATCGGTCAAGAAAAATGGTGAGGCCGCCTATACAACACAAGAAACTGAGGTTGTACCGCCCGCCGATCCAGCGCCCACAGTCGATCCCGTTACGGGCGACGAAATCTAATCAAAAGGGGGGCGGCTTTGTTCGCCCCCCTTTGCAAAGTAAAACCTGACGCGGGTGCCAATATGAATATGACCAATATGGGTCGAAAGCTCGACGAACCCACCGCGACCAACGATGGTGACGAGATCTATTATCCCTCACTCTATCTCGATCAAAAGCAGATGAAAGCCCTCGGCCTGTCGCGCACCGAGGTGGGCTGCAAAATGCAGATGATCGCCCAAGTTCGTGTGCGCTCCATCAGCGACAGCGCTCGCGCAGGCGGCTCAATCGATATCGAAATCCTAGAGGCAGCGTTCCAAGAAATACCCAAGAAAAAAGATCGCGCCTCCATCCTTTATGGTGACGATTGATGTCCTCTATCGTGTTCATATGCAATCTCGCACTGTCAAATATTGGAAAGTCAAATATCTCCGATATCGATGAGGCCAGTGCAGAGGCACGGACCTGCAAGCAGTTTTACACCCATACCCGTGATATGCTTCTTCAGTCCCACCCCTGGCGCTGGGCGGGAAAGGTTGATGCCCTCGCAGAGATTAAAAATCACAAGGCAAACCGCTGGGATTATGCCTATCAACGCCCGTCTGATTGTCTCAATATCCGCCGCGTCCTTAATCAAATGCTTCAAGATTATGTGCCTTATGAGGCGCGATCGGTAAAAGCAGGCGGGTTTAACTATGCCCTCGAAGGATCAATAATCTACTGCAACCAGTCGCCCGCCTATCTCGAATACACAATGCGGGCCGATGATCCGGCGCTGTTTCCGCCGCTCTTTCTTGATGCTCTGGCTTGGCATCTCGCGGTGCGTCTTGCAATGCCGCTAACGCGTGATCCCAAAATTAGAACCGACGCCTATCAATTGGCAGTCCAAATATCAGGGCAGGCCGCAGCAGCAGATGCAAACGAAATGCGCGATGCCTCGGATTTCCCAGCAGAAATGATGGAAGCCCGCCGACCAAAAGGCCAAAACGATCGAACCGAGTAAAATGACTAATCTTCGCGCCTATCAACCCTCGTTTACTGCAGGCGAACTCTCGCCAGCCCTTTGGGCGCGCACAGATCTTGCCAAGTATGCAAGCGGCCTGAAAGTGACAAAAAACCTCTTCATCCATCCGCACGGTGGCGCCTCAAACCGACCCGGACTGCGATTTTGCGGTGAAGTCAAGCATAGCGAAAAACCAACCAGATTGATCCCGTTTCAGTTCAACACAGTCCAAACCTATGTGCTGGAATTCGGCGATCTCTATATGCGCGTTTGGAAAAACGGCGAGATCGTGCTCTCGGAAAGTAGTCCATATGAGATCAAAACACCCTATAGCTCGGATCAGGTCTTCGATCTGGTGATCACCCAAGAAGCCGATGTGATGTATATCACCCACGTCCGTCATGCACCGCAAAAACTCGGACGACTGGCCGATGATAACTGGATATTCATAACACCCACCTTCATGCCCTCAATGGCCGCACCCGAAGCACCAACCGTCTCCTCGCGAGCCGCAGGAACCAAAACTTACCTCTATCGGATCAGCGCAATCTCGGCCACCACAGGCGAAGAAAGTCTGCCAAGCCCAATCGGCGGCACTACCGCAGCAGCTGATCTTGGCGTTGCTAATGAATGGAACGATATCTCTTGGACCGCCGTGCCAGGTGCGCAGAGATATATCGTCTATAAACTAGACAATGGGGTCTATGGATATATTGGCGGCACAGAAGGCACCACATTCCGTGATGAAAACATTACCGCAGATCTCGCCGATACCCCACAGACAGGCTACAATCCATTCATTGGCGAGGGGAATTATCCTAGGTGCTCAACATTCGTAGACCAAAGGCTGGCCTTCGCCTCAAGTTTGAATAACCCGCAAGCCTGCTGGTTGTCGCAATCTGCAAACTACGAAAACTTCGGATATTCTCGCCCGCGTAAAGCCTCCGACGGGTTTGAGTTTCGTATTAGGGCCCGGCAGGTGAACGAAATTAGATCGCTCCTCCAAGTGCGCAGCCTGATGATCCTTACCTCGGGAGGCGAGTATGCCGTCACAGGGGGACAAGATGAGTATCTGACACCCGATACAATTGTTGTCAAAAACCAAGGCTATCGCGGTGCCGCGACAGTGCAGCCTATCGTCGTTGGTAACGTCATCCTTTTTGCCCAAGAACGAGGCGGGGTGATCCGTGACTTCAGCTATGAATTTGCACAAGACAGTTTCGTCGGAAAAGATCTGACAATCCTCGCGCGACACCTGTTTGATGATCGCTCAATTAAGTCATGGGCCTATGCCCAAGCCCCTTATTCAATCGTCTGGGTTGTGCTCGACGATGGGTCGCTGGTCTCGCTAACCTATATCAAAGAACATGAAGTCTGGGCCTGGACCCGCCATGAAACCGACGGCGTGTTTGAAGATGTGACAGTCGTGGCCGAGGGGTTAGAAGATGTGCCCTATTTTATCGTTCGGCGCAAAATTGGTGGGGTCGATCGTCGCTATGTTGAACGAATGCAGACCCGCCTGTTTGAAAAAGTGGAGGATGCGTTCTTTGTCGATAGTGGCCTGACATATTCCGGAACCCCCGCAACCCTTCTATCCGGCCTCTCACACCTCAACGAAAAAACAGTCGTCGCCATGGCCGATGGAAACGTCGTGCGAAACCTAACCGTCTCAAACGGATCGGTGACGCTCCCCTTTGCAGCCTCCAAAGTCCATGTCGGACTGCCCTATGAGGCAACCTTGATGACCCTCGATCTCGACACAGGCATGGTGCAAGGCCTTGGCACAGTGCAGGGGCGCAAAAAAACCGTGGCCGAGGTGACGCTCCGCGTCGAAAAAACCCGCGGCATCTGGATCGGCACAGCCGATGAAACACGCGATAGCGGTAAACTTATCGAGTTCAAACAAAGATCAAGCGAAGCATGGGACGAAGCGATCGGCCTGATGACGGGGGATCTGGAAATTACCCCCATCGCGGATTGGACCAATGGCGGAAACATCGTGATCAAGCAGTTCGACCCGCTGCCAATGACAATCCTCGCAATCATGCCAGATGTGGCGGTGGGGCTGTGACAACACAGCTAAAGATCGTTGAAGCCTCAATAGATCACCTCGAGCCGATCGCCAGTCGAATGCGAAAAGCCGATCGGCTCGAAGTGATGGCCTCCTCAGGGTCCACTCCACATCGTGCTTTGATGTTCTCTTTGGAAAAATCTTCGCTTGCTTGGACCGCAATCATCAACGGAGAACCCGAGGTGATGTTTGGAGTGGGTGATCTCAACGTTTTGACAAAAACCGGGGCGCCCTGGTTGCTCGGCACGGATGCTATTGAGCAACATGTTAGGCTTTTTCTTCGATCATCCCTCCATTGGCGCGAAAAACTATTCAACCGCTATGAGGTGATGAGGAACTTTGTCGATGATCGTAACGAGGTCTCAAAACGATGGCTGTCCTGGCTTGGGTTTACTCTGCACGAGCCCATGCCAATCGGCGTTAATGGCGAAATGTTCCGACTGTTTGAAATGAGGCGCTAAAATGTGCGATCTGGTGACTGCCTTGATGATCAGCTCTACTGTTGTTGGTGGAATCGCACAAGTTCAGGCCGGAAACGCAGAGGCCGCAGCCTCTCGCTATAAGGCCCAAGTCGCAGAGATAAACGCAAAAATGGCCGATCGGGCCGCGCGTGATGCAATCGAAAGAGGGCAGATCGAAGAGCAAAATAAACGCCGCGAAACCGCCGCAATCATGGGTCGACAACAAGCAGCGATGGCCGCAAACGGGGTTGATCTGACCTTTGGATCGCCGCTCGATACCATCGTCGATACCGCCATGATGGGAGAAATTGACGCCCTGACAATCCGTCGCAATGCAGCACGCGAGGCCTATGACTATGACGTCCAAGGCGTAAACTATCACGCCGATGCCAGCCTGTCACAAACCAATGCAGAAAACGCACAAAGTGCGGGTGTGATGAACCCTCTTGGAACCGTGCTGGGCGGTGGGGCTAAGGCATACGGCAACTACAAATCCGCCTTGGTCGCGTGAGGCATCAATGCCCATCGTTCCCCAATATCAGCCCGGTCAAATCCAAACCCGCCCGCTTGCACAGCAACGCTTGAGTGTGCGCGCCTCAGCCGATGACTTTGGTGCAGCCCAAGCGCGCGGTCTCGGTGCGATTTCTGAAGGCTTGGGCCAAGCGGCAAACGCTATGCAGCAACTCCGCGATCTGGAAGATATCGCGCGGGCAAAAGATGCCGATAATCAGTTTGCAGCCTGGGTGCGCGAGCGCTCCTATGGCGAAGGCGGATATATGACGCTGGAAGGTCGAGCCGCCGTTGAAGCGCGTGAGCTGTTTGCACGCGAGGCGGTCGCAAAACGTCAAGAGTTCGGGGCCAGCCTATCAGGCGCTGCCGCCGTAAAATACAAAATCGCCTCCGAAGCGCGCCTAAATGGCCTGCTGGAAGGTTCGATCGTTCATGCGGCAAACGCCCGCAAAGAATGGTTTAAAATCGCCTCAACCGATCGGATTAATACCTTTGCTGAAGATGCCTTCGCGAGCTATTCAAACCCAACTAAGGTTGCAAAAAATATCGCCGCAGGACAAGCCGAACTACGCACCATGGCCGAGCTCCAAGGCTGGGATGCCGACACGCTCAAAAATAAAGAAGCCGAGTTCGTCTCTGGAATTCACAAAAACATCGCCCTGCGGATCGCCCAAAACGATCCCCTCGCTGCCGATAAATATCGTAAGGAATATGCAAGCGCGTTGAGCGCATCGCATCAGTATGATCTGGAGGCCGCACTGGGTGCGGCGGTGAAAGAGGCCGAGGCGATCCGGTTGACCGAGAATATCCTGCGCGCCGGTCGATCAACCAGCACAACACCCGCTAAAGCAGCAAAACAAACAACGATGGGGATGACCGGTCCGACCCAAGCGCGGGCAATCTTGACAGCGCGATCCGTCGGAGGCGCAACCCGATCTGATGCAATCGATGCCCTAGATGGCGCCTTTGCAACAAACCTTGCCGCAATGATAGAAGACGCCCCGCCGAGCATTCGCGAAGGGCTTGGTATCATCTCAGGCTATCGATCCGAACGCGTTCAAGCCGACATCATTAGCCAAAAAATGCCCAACTACGGTTTTAGCGACAGCGACGTAATGGAGTGGAATGCCGATCTTGCAACCCTAGGACCTGCCAAAACCAGCGCAAAATGGGCCGTACGGCTGCGATCGTCAGGAATGACCAAAGATGTCGGCCTGCCTGGCGGCTCATTGCATCAGCAAGGCCAAGCGGTCGATCTGGCCTGGAATGGAGGCAGCTTTGCGGATGCGCCCGCCGAAGTGCAAGAATGGATCCATGCAAATGCTGGAAAATACAGCATCTATTCCCCAATGGCGCATGAACCCTGGCATGTTGAACCAACCAAAGCACGCAGCGGATCGGGAACCCTCGCTCCCAAAAATGCCTCGGTCGCACCGCGTGCTGCAATGCCCTCCTTTGATCAGATCGAAGCGCAATTGGCCGAAATCGCCGATCCAGTAGTTCGTGATCAGGTGCGTAAACGGCTGAACGCACAGATTGAAATCCAAAACCGCGCCGCTGAAGAAGCCTCAATCGCCGCGAAAACCGAGCTTTGGCGCGTGGTCGAAGCAGGAGGAACCCCCGATCAGGTGCCACAAGATATCCGTGTTATCGCCGGAATGGCAGCAATAACTCAAGCCTGGAGCTATATCGAAGAAACAGCAAAACGCGGGGCCCCAAAAAACGATGAGACGCTGGTTTACAAGATGCGCCGCGATGCCGCAGAAAACCCCGATGAGTTCGCCAAGATCGATCTGAACGACTATCGCGGGAAGTTCTCTAGCGAAACCTTCAAGGAGATGACCGATCTTCAGACGATGGCACTGACCAACCAGCGTAAGCTACGCGAGGAAGGGCTGGCGCTTACCACCGCCTTTGCTCAAGCCGAAAAGTCGCTTGAGGCCTTGGGGATCACCACAATAGGAAAAGAAGGAAGAGCCCGCGAGCAAATAGCACAGCGGATCGCCGCGTTTCAAAATATGCTCGCCGCGCAAATGGCAGAGTTTAAAGCCGCAAACGCAGGCAAAAACCCAAACCAAATGGAAATCCACTCAATGGTGAACCGCTTGCTGCTGCCGGTCGTCGTTGAAAAACCAAGCTCAATCTGGGGAACAACCCAAGTTGATATCTCTAAAACAGGCCAAAACGTCCTCTTTGATCTCAGTCGCGTCGGAAATCTCGGCGCAGATAGTACCGTCTCAGTCTCAGTCGATTACGAAAAAATCCCGCCCGCCGATCGCATCGAAATCGAAATTACACTCGAAGAACAATATGGCCGTAAACCCTCCGAAATCGAAGTCGAAACTGCCTATGCAGCATATCTCATCTCCACCGCCACCGCCGGAAATTAATCTTGGAAAGCATTGCAGATTTTATCAAACGTACCGCAAAAGAACGGCAACAACAAAATGCCGCCGCCGCAGGGATCGTCCTCAATACAACAGACAAAAACCCAGACGATGTGGCCCTCAACCTCAACCTAGCAAATGACTGGGCAAAGACCACAGGTAAGCCCGTTCCGCCACTCCCGCTGGTCGAAGAATACCGCCCCGTGTTCCAAAAACAAATCAATGATAAACAAAACTCAACAATCCTTGCCGATGCGCCAAAGCTCTCAGAGTGGCTCAAAAACCCCGATAATGCCGCCCTAGCACAAGATGATCTTCCCGGCTTGTCTTGGTGGGAACGCCTGCCAAACTCGTTTCGCATGGGTACGGCGACCGGAATTAAACAAGGCCAAGAGTTCACCAAAGATGTCGGGATGGTGCTGGAACGCGGTGCGCTAGGGCAGGGCCTTGATGCCTTGGGAAAAGAGTTCGATCAGCTGGTGCTGACAAACGACCAAGGAACACCAAATCTCCTCGGGCAGCTGGCAAACTATGCGCGCAGCCTTAGCACAGCGCAGGACAAAATACCTCGGCGAATGGTCGGCGGGCCAGACGTGACGCCCAATCAGCGTGCCGACGCAATCGAAAATGCAGATCTCGGACAGCTCTATAAAGGTGCCACGGCCTTGCTCTCCGAAATGGAGAAAAACGGCTTTTCTCCCATGTCCTACAAAGATGTCGGTAGCCTAAGCGGGGCTGCGCAATTTATCTCAGAAAACCTCGCAACCTCGCTGCCCCATACCGTAGCCTCCATAGCATCAGGCGGTC
>JADZAO010000012.1 GCA_020852535.1 Paracoccaceae bacterium
AAACGCGGGGCTAACTCCTTGATCATAGAAGACATTAAAGAATTCAGCGCCCTCCTGCCCCCGGAACGAGCCATCGCTGGTCTCGATTTTGGTGAAAAAACCATCGGAGTAGCCATTTGCGACCTGCGTCGCTCGGTCGCGACCCCGCTTGAGGTGATCCGCCGGATCAAATTCACCCTCGACGCCGCCACTTTGCTGGCGCTGTGCAAGCAGCGCAGCATCTACGGGCTGGTCTTCGGTTTACCCCTAAACATGGACGGCTCTGAAGGCCCCCGTGTACAGGCCACCCGCGCCTTTGCCCGCAATCTGTCGCGACTGACCGAATTACCAATCACATATTGGGACGAGCGGCTCTCTACCGTTGCGGCAGAAAGATCACTAATTGAGGCAGACATATCGCGAAAGCGTCGCAAAGAGGTTATCGATCAAGTCGCTGCAGGCTATATTTTGCAAGGAGCACTTGACCGCATGGACAATATAGCTCGCAGCAAGGCCACTGCCCCTGATGGAGAGCGCCAATGAAGGATGATATCGGGCAAAGGGACGAGGTGCAGTCGCCCTGCGTCAAAATTTGTACCATTCATCAGACAGAACGCCTCTGCGTAGGTTGCCTGCGCAGCATCGACGAAATCTCCGCATGGTCGCAGATGACTCCCGCCGAACGCGCCGCCATAATAACCGATCTCCCCACCCGCACCTCTCGCTTACAAAAACGCAAGGGCGGACGAATGAGCCGATTGTGCTAGACTGGCTAAGAAACAAACGCCCAAAAGCCAAACTGTCGAGAACCTATCGCAAAACAACGGATGGTCATCCAATACCACCACGGCGCCCTCCCGAGAACTTAGAAAACGCTAAGCTCCGTCGCTACAGGCCAAAAATCTTAGGCTGGCGATGATCTTTTACAGCCTTGACCGCGCTACGCTTGCCTTCAGACGCACCACCCCTATATCACAAACAACAAAAGTTTCAGGTTACACATATGCCCTATTTTACCCGCCGTGCCGTCCTAGCTTTCCTCTTGGCCGCCCCCCTCGCCGCCTGCGGATCGCACCGCGACACGAACGAAAGTACTGGTCCGGCCGAAATCAACCGCCTGATCAGCTTATATTCACGCCAGTACAATGTACCCGAGCGGCTCATCCACCACGTGGTCAAGGTCGAAAGTGGCTACAATCCAGCAGCCCGCAACGGCCCCTATTACGGCCTAATGCAGATCCTACCGCAGACCGCCCAAACGATGGGCCACCGCGGCCCTAAGAGCGATCTTCTTGATGCCAGCACTAACCTAAAATACGGCGTAAAATATCTACGCGGTGCTCTTCTCGTCGCCCGCGGGAACGAAAAACGCGCCTACGATTGGTATCGTCGCGGCTATTATTACAAGGCCAAGGAGATAGGCCTTCTCAAAGAAACCGGCCTCAAAGGCTGACCCACCACTCACGCTTACCCAAATATCCTCGAAGGTGAATTGGCAAAAACCGCCCAAAAGAATATGTCCTGCCACTGGACGAACCAACGAAATACAGAAAATCCGCTCTGCTTAATTTAAGTCACCACATCCGGCATCTCGCGACCCGTAAACTCAGTGATCCGCGTAATAGCATGCGCTGCCCTTATAACCGGCGCCAGCGCCTCTTGGGGATCGCGGTCTAGTCCCAAAGGGCCCGCCTCGTAACGTTCGAGGTACAGCCGCAGCGTCGCGCCTTCGGTTCCTGTTCCGGACAGCCGCACAATAAAACGCGACCCATCCGAAAACATCACTCGAACACCCTGTTTAGTACTGACGGACCCATCCACCGGATCAATATAGACGAAATCATCCGCCCCCGAGACGGTCATCCCCTCCACAACCTGCCTCTTCAATCCAGCCAAAGACTCGCGCAAAGCCACCATCATCCTATCAGCCTTATCGCTCGCCACCGCTTCGAAGTCATGCCGACTATAGTAATTCCGCCCGAATCTAGCCCAATGCTCGGCCAATATCGCCGCCACCGACATTTTTTTAACCGCCAGAATATTCAGCCACAAAAGTACAGCCCAAAGCCCATCTTTCTCACGCACATGATCCGACCCCGTGCCGAAACTCTCCTCGCCACACAGCGTGACACGACCAACGTCCAGAAGATTACCAAAGAACTTCCATCCTGTTGGGGTCTCATAAGACCCAATCCCAAGCACCTTGGCCACACGATCAACCGCCGTACTTGTCGGCATCGACCGCGCAACACCGGCCAAACCTTTAGCATAACCAGGTGCCAAATGCGCATTCGCCGCTAGTAGCGCCAAGGAATCCGAAGGCGAAACATAAACCCCCGCGCCCACCACCATGTTACGGTCGCCATCTCCATCCGAAGCCGCCCCAAAATCAGGCGCATCAGAGCCAAACATCTCGTCCATCAACTCCTTGGCCCATGTTGGATTCGGATCAGGGTGTACCCCGCCAAAATCTGGCAGCGGCGTACCATTCACCACAGTTCCCGCCGCAGCCCCCAACCGCCGCTCAAGTATTTCCACTGCATAGGGCCCCGTCACCGCACACATACTATCCATCCGCATACGAAACCCACTCGCAAACATGGCTCGGATCGCACCAAAATCAAACAGACTCTCCATGAGAGTTACGTAATCCGCCACGGGGTCGATCACATCAACGATCATTCCGCCAAGGCTCGCCCGCCCTACTCGGCCCAGATCAATATCCTGCGCATCCATAATTCGGTATTCCTTGATCGCTTTAGTGCGCTCAAATATAATTTTTGTCACAGATTCCGGTGCAGGCCCACCATTGGGCATGTTGAACTTCACGCCAAAATCCTCGTTCGGCCCACCCGGATTATGACTGGCCGACATAACAATTCCCCCATCCGTCTTGTTCAACCGGATCAGATGGCTTGCCGCGGGTGTCGACAATATTGCTCCTTGCCCGACAATGACCCGCGCCGCGCCGTTTGCCGCTGCCATACGCAAAATAACTTGCGCCGCACGATCGTTAAAATAGCGTCCATCTCCACCAAGAACAAAAGTCTTTCCCTCGACACCGACGACATCGAAAATACTCTGGACAAAATTTTCCAAATAATGCCGCTCCATAAAAACGGAAGTCTTCTTACGCAGTCCCGATGTGCCGGGCTTTTGCCCCGCGATGGGTGCGGTAGCAACGGTGTGGATGGTCATGACATGTCTCCCTTGCGCGGCACACGCCAAGGCGACCCCCTGCCGACTGGCGACCCTTTTTGCGGATACTCTCCAAGCCTTCTATACCACGATCAACAAAATGACGATCAAGAGCCTCATCGCCAACAACTTTCAACTCAAAAACCTGCTAAAGATCGCATGGACCAAACCTACTCTGCCGCTCCCCTTATTTCGAATATTTAAAGAGATCGGCCAAAGGTCGATGAAGGACTCCCACCTTCTTTTGCCTCAACAAAACAACATCCGAGAGAGCCGTCCAGAATGGACATAAAAAATCGCGATACCGCCACAAGGCACGATTTCAAAGTCTTAGCCACCCCAAGTCCGGCTCAAAACACCTAGCCAGTTATCCCAAGCGATCTTCCTAACTAAATCCTCACCATAGCCATGCGCCAGCATCGCATCAATCAGTCGCGGCAACCCAACCACGTCGACGATCCCGTCCGGCACTATCGCCCCATCGAAATCGGACCCAAAGCCGACATGGTCCTCGCCCAGCCGCTCGATCAAGTAATCAAGATGCTGCAATATGGCTTCCCAGCCCATCGCAGAGTCGCGCCGCCCGTCTCTTCGAAGAAAGAAAGTGGCAAAGTTCAACCCCACCATCCCCTTCCTCTCACGGATCATGTCAAGCTGACGATCAATCAAATTTCGGCTCGACGGTGTCACCGCATGGGCGTTGGAATGAGTAGCAACAAGCGGTGCATCCGACAGACTAGCCACATCCTCGAAGCCTTTGAGGTTTAAATGCGACAGGTCAATCATCACCTTCAGCTCATTGCAAGTCTTGACCAAACGCTTGCCCGCTTCGGTCAGCCCCGGCCCCGTGTCCGGTGTCGACGGAAAAGCGAACGGTACCCCATGAGCAAAAACCGTGGGCCTACTCCAGACTGGCCCAAGCGACCGCAACCCCAGTTCATGCCACAGGTAAAGCGCATCGCAGCCGGGATCAATCGCCTCGGCCCCCTCCATATGCATGATACCCGAAATCACCCCCACCGCCTGCGCAGCCTTTATCTCGGCCACGCTACGCACTTGCCGAAACCGCCCACCCGACGCTCGCTCCATCCACAAAAACTGCGCGGCCAAATGCACTGCCACCGATTGACAGGGTGCCAGAGACAAAGGCGAAGGCAAGGGCACCTGATAGGGAGGGCTATCCATCAGCACGTCCATATCCGCATTAGGATCATGTGGCGACGGCATATAAATAGCAAAAAAACCGCCCATGAACCCACCTTGAGCCATGCGCGGCAAGTCAAGATGCCCCTTCCCCTCACCCGTCAACCAGATCGCCTCGCGTTGTTCCGGTTTCTGAAGAATACGGAGCAAAATGTCGTTATGACCATCAAACACAGGGATCATGAATAGCCTCCATTTATTGCAACCCTTGCACGCTCCCTCAAGCGTTTCAATCGCAACAAACCGCTCCCGGCTTTGCCAGCCCCATCAAGATAGGACAATCCGGACGAGCATCTCCCGCACAGGCATGCACCAAACTCTGCAAAGCAGCCTCCATCGCCCGTAACTCCTTAATTTTAGTGGCGATATCGCGCAAATGTACCTCGGCCAAAGCCTTTACATCCGCACTCGCTCTTTTCTTATCGTCATATAACGCCAGCAGCCGACGGCATTCCTCAATGCTAAAACCTAGCCCCCGGGCACGGGCGATAAATGACAACTTGTGTATGTCACTTGTCCCAAACACCCGATAGCCATTTGCTCCGCGCAAAGGACAAATCAACCGTATCTCCTCGTAATAGCGGATCGTCTTGGCAGGCAGACCCGATACTTCGGCAACTTCCTTAATATTCATGCCGTCAATGCCCCCTTCAGCATACGCAAGCGCAACGCATTGGTGAGAACAAAAACACTGGATAGCCCCATCGCCCCGGCAGCCAAAATCGGCGAAAAATGCGGACCACCAAACGGCACCAGAACTCCAGCCGCCACAGGGATCAATGCCACGTTGTAACCAAATGCCCAGAGAAGATTCTGCCTTATATTGCGCATCACCGCCCGTGAAATCCGCACCGCATTCACCACACCAACCGGATCACCAGTCATCAACACGACATCCCCCGCCTCAATTGCCACATCAGTCCCCGTCCCCATCGCAAGTCCTACATCAGCTACCGCAAGCGCAGGCGCATCGTTGATCCCGTCCCCAACAAAAGCCACCCGCGTGCTCAAAGCCTTAACCACTTCTCCCTTACCCTCCGGCAAAACTCCTGCCTCAACACGGTCCACCCCAATCCGCCTTGCAATAGCTTGGGCCGTGACCGCATTATCGCCAGTGATCATAACGACCTCCAACTTCAACTCCCGAAGTGCTGCTAAAGCCGCCACAGTCGTCCGTTTGACGGAGTCAACCACGGCAATTAGCCCTACCGCGTCTTCCCCATAACCCACGTAAAGCAGACTTTTCCCCTCGCCTGCAAACCGCTCGCCCATTTTAACCAATGCATCAGGCACCACAGAAAACATACGTGCCGACCCGACACTAACCATCACGCCGCCCACCACAGCCCGCGCACCGTATCCAGGCACCGCCTCGAACCCCTCGGCTCGTTCCACGATCAGACCACGAGACGAAGCCTCAGCTAACACCGCCGCCGCCAGCGGATGCTCCGACCTCGCTTCAACTGCCGCCGCCATACCCAACACATCGCCCACCACATCTGTCACCACCGGATGCCCCTCGGTCAAAGTGCCCGTTTTGTCGAACGCCACCAACTGCACCTCCGACAGCCGCTGCAAGGCATCACCTTTCCGGAACAACACGCCCAATTCCGCTGCCCGTCCCGTACCCACCAAAATTGAAACCGGTGTTGTCAGCCCCATCGCGCAAGGGCAGGCGATGATCAACACCGACACTCCTGCCACCAAGGCATGTGCCACACCACCTCCTGCAACCAGCCACACGAACACTGTCAAAGCTGCAATCCCCATAACCACAGGCACGAACCACAGCGTCACACGATCCACCAGCTCCTGCACCGGTAACTTGGCACCCTGCGCCTCTTCCACCAGCGCCACGATACGTGACAGCACAGTGGCTTGTCCCACCGCAGTCACTTCAACCACCAACCCGCCCGTACTGTTCACCGTACCACCAGTGACCACATCACCCACACCCTTCACCACTGCCAACGGCTCGCCCGTCAGCATCGACTCATCCACCGCAGAAGTGCCCGACACCACACAACCATCCACGGGCACCCGCTCACCGGGCATAACCACCACCCGCATCCCCGGCAACAGCGCCGAAACCGGAACCTCACCACCGTCTTCCAACCGCGCCACCCATGGCTGTAACCGCACTAGCCGTGCAATGGCAGCCCCTGCACGGCCTCTTACACGAGCCTCCAAAGTCCGCCCCAGCAAAATCAGAACAACAATCACCGCCGTCGCCTCGAAATAGACCACCCGCGCCTCGGTGGGCAGCAGCGCAGGTGCAAAAGTCACAACTATTGAATAAACCCAAGCCGACCCGGTCCCCAGCACGACAAGCGAATTCATATCAGGCGCCCCGCGAATAAGCGCCGGTATTCCCTTCACAAAGAACCGCCGACCCGGAAAGACCAGTACCAACGTCGCCAACACAAATTGCAGCAAAAAAAACCAAGTTCCCGTAACATCCATCAGCCAGTGGTGAAAGGCAGGCAACCAATGTCCCCCCATCTCTGTGATGAACACAGGCAGTGTCAAAACCGCGGCCACCACCGTCTCCCGCGTCAAAGACCGTACCTCGGACGCAGGATCATGCGTCATCGCCTCTTGCAGTACATGCGCGACATATCCCGCTTTGCCCAAGGCAGTGATCAAAGCGCCCTTGTCCACAGCGGCTCCAGCCCACAAAACCACCCTAACCCGCCGCAGCGCCAGATTTACAACCGCGTCCTTCACACCAAACTGCGCCTTCAAAACCCGTTCCACCCGCTCCGTGCATGCGGCACAGGTCATCTCCTCGACCGAAAGCGACAAAACCGCATCCTGAACCGGATAGCCCACCTTAGCCAAAGTTGCCGCGAGATCCGCAGACTTTTCAGGCACTGCAAAAGACTCATCCACCGTCTCAGTAGACGGATTGGCCACCGCCACTTCAACACGAGGCACAGCTTTCAAAACCGACTCAGCCCGCACCACACGACTGGCACAAGAAATCCCTTCCAAACGAGATCGGGCGTCCTTAAGATCAGCGTCAGACATGGTGAAATCTCCTTCACCACCCCAGCTAGTCCTTCCAGTCATGGGAAGGTCAAGACCCGCTCCAACAAACCCTTCAAATAAGAAAGCCGAACGTTTGGCAGGTCTGCCCGTAACATGCTTTCAGTAAATTGAGCTCTGTAGTGATAAAGTCAGAGCTGTTTTGTCTACGAGTGGGCAATGATATGATAAGAGCCATAGCCAGACTCCCCGCTATCTACATAACCTGCGGCTATTGCCAAACCTCGATTGAATCCACCCTGAACGCTCTATCTTATACGAGCACCGTCAGCATCCACCTCGCCAACAGAACCGTCATCGGTTCGACCACACCTACAGCGCGGTTCAAAACCCTCAAAAAAGTCAATTTTACGGCCTCGGTCGTCGGGACCTAACGAGCGAAGTATCCCAAAGGCAGTGTTGCATAGTCGCACATGTGGATAAAAACGTCACAAACTCAACATGCTTAAGCCTTGTCACGGACTAATCCTGTAGACACTAACATAACAAACGACAAAACTATGCAACGGTGAAGAGATCAACCAATGACAAAGGAACCCACCACCCAACAAGGCAGCACGCAATCCCCCTCGCAACAACAGCAAGGCAGCTCCGCGCCTTTCCAACAGCAAGGAACCCCAAAGCCGATCATCCACGACTGGGCCTCAATCTGAAAGATTGGTACGCTTTAAAAAAATTAGAGACCAGCCACCAGACTAATCGCGTTGCATTTCAAGCGACCCCTTCAGGCCAAGGCTCAGCCTACCAATTCGAGATTCGAAAAATAGAACGCAATCTCGCGAGCAGCGGCCTCGGGACTGTCCGAACCATGGACCGAGTTCTCGCCGACTGACAGGGCAAATTCCTTGCGGATAGTACCTTCGGCAGCATCCGCCGGATTGGTGGCACCCATCACTTCACGGTTTTTCAGTATTGCTCCTTCACCTTCCAGCACCTGTACAACGACCGGCTCCGAAGCCATAAACTCGCAAAGCTCGTCATAAAAGCCACGCTTAGCATGCTCGGCATAGAACTGACCCGCCTGCTTCCGCGTTAAGTGGATGCGCTTTTGCGCTACAATACGTAGGCCAGCTTTTTCAAACTTGGCATTGATCTTACCGGTCAGATTGCGTTTGGTGGCGTCAGGCTTGATAATCGACAGCGTGCGTTCAATAGCCATTGCGGATGTCTCCATGAAAAGGGACGCGGAGAAGATTCCGCGCCTGATATTGATGCGCGCGTCTCGTAACACGCATGTGTCAGCTTGAAAAGCCGACAGCGCCGCCTCCCTCGCGAGCTGATAAACGAATTTTCACATATTGTGGCATCGGATTTACGTTGCCATTTACACGCTAGGACAGTTGACGTAGGTCCCCACTTCGGGCAAGCCCCAGCCCATGTTAAAAATCGAAAACATCACATATTCTGTCGAAGGCCGTCCCCTATTCGAAGGCGCTTGTGCTACGATTCCCTATGGCCACAAGGTGGGCCTCGTCGGGAGAAACGGCGCCGGAAAGACAACTCTTTTCAACATAATACGAGGCGATCTTGTACTTGAAAGCGGCGACATATCGCTTCCTCCCCGCTCACGCATCGGCGGCATAGCGCAAGAGGTACCCTCCTCCTCGACATCGCTCTTAGAAACCGTTCTGCAAGCCGATACCGAACGCAATTCACTACTTTCTGAGGCCGAAACTGCCACCGACCCGCATCGAATCGCAGAAATACAAGCCCGCCTAACCGATATCGACGCATGGTCCGCCGAGGCCAGAGCATCTAGTATTCTCAATGGCTTAGGATTCAATTCCGAAGCGCAACTGCGCCCCTGCTCGGATTTTTCGGGAGGCTGGCGCATGCGCGTCGCCCTCGCTGGCGTACTATTCTCGCAGCCCGATCTGCTGCTCTTGGACGAGCCTACCAACTACCTCGACCTCGAAGGCGCACTCTGGCTCGAATCCTACCTTACGAAATACCCTCACACCGTCCTGATCATCAGCCATGACCGCAGCCTTCTGAACCGTGCGGTCCAAGGAATTTTTCATCTCGATCAGAAAAAATTAACTTACTGGACGGGTCCTTACGACCAGTTCGCACGTCAAATCGTCGAACGCCGCGCTGTCTTACAAGCCGAGGCCAAGAAACAAGAAGCGCGGCGGGCGCACCTACAATCTTTTGTTGATCGTTTCAAAGCAAAAGCATCCAAAGCCGTGCAAGCGCAATCTCGCGTAAAAATGCTCGAAAAAATGACGATAATTACCCCGCCCGAAGATGCAAAACGCGTAGTCTTCACCTTCCCCGCGCCTCAAGAACTGTCACCTCCCATCATTAACCTTGAAGGCGTATCGGTTGGCTATGGTGGCCCACCGATATTGAAAAAGCTTTCTCTTCGCATCGACCAAGACGATCGCATCGCGCTCCTAGGTCGAAACGGCGAAGGAAAATCAACTCTTTCTAAGCTGTTAGCAGGGAAACTTAAGCTAACAGAAGGACAATTTACATCCTCGTCTAAATTAAGGATCGGCTACTTCGCCCAGCATCAGGTCGATGAACTCCAAATCGATGAAACACCCTTGCAACACGTCCAAAGCCTGCGTCCTGGGGAAGGTCAACCCCGCCTTCGTGCCCGCCTTGCAGGCTTTGGCCTCACGACCGACCAAGCGGAAACGACAGTCAGTCGCCTGTCGGGTGGCCAAAAAGCCCGTCTTTCCCTGCTGTTAGCAACGATAGACGCGCCCCATCTTCTCATCCTCGACGAACCAACAAATCACCTCGATATAGAAAGCCGCGAAGCGCTCATTGAGGCGCTCAACGAATATTCCGGCGCGGTCGTCCTCGTCAGCCACGACATGCATCTTCTCTCACTAGTAGCCGACCGTCTATGGCTGGTCAAAAATGGAACTGTTACGCCCTATAACGAAGACCTTGATACTTATCACAAAATGATGCTTGCAGGCGAAGAAGGCACAAAAACCGACGCGAAAAAAAATGATACAACAAAGAAAAAAAGTCGCGAAGAAATCCTCGCCCTGCGCTCTGAAGTACGTAAATGCGAAGATCGACTAACCAAGCTTAACGAGATGCGCGACAAGCTGGCCAAGAAACTGGCCGACCCCGAACTATACGAAAAAAACCGCAAGGGCGAATTTGAAACGTGGAACAGCAAATATACCGAGCTAATGGAGGCGCTTGACCGCGCCGAACTACTCTGGCTAACTGCGTCCAAGAAGCTAGAAAGTATTACATGATCGAAACCGGATTCCTGATCAGCGCCTTTGCCACACTTTTTGTAGTGATCGACCCACCAGGTCTTGTTCCGCTCTTTATAGTTCTAACGCAAGGTATAAGCGCCGACCATCGCCGTAACCTTGCCAAACGGGCCTGCATAATCGCTGCTATCCTCCTGACGTTGTTTGGACTTTTAGGCGAAAAACTCTTGGGATTAATAGGAATTTCTATGCCCGCCTTTCGCATCACAGGCGGGATCCTTCTCTTTATTACTGCCCTCGACATGCTCTTCGAACGCCAAAGTCAGCGACGCGAGGAGCAAAAAACCGACCCTGATTGCGACCTCTCTGTCTTCCCCCTCGCAACCCCTCTGATCGCCGGTCCTGGAACTATAGCCACAATAATCTTGCTGGTCGGTAAGACGGAAAATTGGATAGCGACCGCCTTCGTCATCGGCCTGATGCTAGCGGCGATATTCACAACCTTCCTCTTCCTGCTCGCGGCCCCACGGCTGGAACATCTTCTCGGTCGCACAGGCATCGTAGTGATCAATCGCCTGCTTGGAATACTGCTAGCCACACTCTCAGTCCAGTTCGTTATCGATGGTGTCAAAGGAGCCGGCCTGATCTAATCGCTCACAAAGCCAACGGCCCCCATCCGATCCGTCAAATAGCATCTGACCCGTTTCTGGATACTGGCCTCGATAATCGTCATCTCCACCCAGTCCGGCAAAACAACCCATTAACGCAATCGACGATTTCATCCGCCCCAATTAATATGATCTGATCAGAATCCATTTATCCGTCTTACATATTATATGGCTAAAGACTCATCGGTTCAGTCTGCCACAACCAAGAAACCGGCCGATCCCGTTCCGCCGAAAAGCTGATTACGCCACAAGCTAAAAAGAGCAATGCGCTCGCAAGAACTAAGCAACGTATTGAACTCGACAAACCCAAACGAGATAGGTCATGTCAAAGTGATCCTGCATTAGATAAAGTTCGAAAGCCACGCACCGGCATGAACTGTCCTATGGTATTGAACAGACGGCGACAGCCCACCCCGACGGGCTTAACCAGATAGCGGTTTTCCCCGCCTACCAATTGAGATAGCTTGCCGAACAATAAGAATATGGAGGGCTAAGGCGAGTGTCGAGATTCGACAGATATCTGCTGTCGCAATTGCTTGCGCTGTTTTGCTTTTTTGCCCTAATCCTCATCGCTATTTACTGGATAAACCGCACGGTCGGCCTGTTTGATCAATTACTAAGTGACGGCCAGTCTGCCTTTGTTTTTATAGAATTTTCGTTACTGATTCTACCAAATCTCATACGTCTTGTGCTTCCCGTGGCGACTTTCGCCGCTGCCATCTACGTCACCAATCGTCTAGTGCAAGAAAGCGAACTTCTAGTAATGCAGGCCACGGGACTTTCTCCGTTCCGGCTTGCCCGTCCAGTGGTCTATTTTGGCGTTATCGTCACCGTACTACATCTTGCACTAATGAATATTCTGGTACCGTGGAGCCTTGCGATGCTCACGACCCGCCAACAATCTGTATCTCAGGAGATGACAGCACGCTTCATGAAGAAGGGCCAGTTCATGCAACCGGCCAAAGATGTAACACTCTACATTCGCGACTTTTCGTCTGCGGGGGAACTCATGGATGTTTTTCTGGCGGACGACCGTGACGAGAAGTTCCACATAATCTACAATGCCAAGCGAGCGCTTATCCTTCGCAGCGACAGCGGACCCAAGCTTCTGATGCTGGAGGGAACCTCACAACGGCTTGAACTAGATGGTCGCCGCAAGCTTTCCATCACCCGCTTTGACGATGCGACCTATGAACTTAGCGATGGTATGACATCGTCCGGTTCCCGCCGCGCCAACCCGCACGAAATGACAAGCCTCGCGATACTCTCGACGCAAAGCGGGCTTGATTGGACGCAACCCCAAACAGTCAATCAGGTAACATGGGAGATTCACGGGCGCCTCAGCCAACCATTTCTCAGTCTTACCTCGGCGTTGCTGGGTTTTTCGGCGCTACTTCTAGGAGCCTTCAGCCGTTTTGGTTTATGGCGACAAATTCTTGGTGCTGTGCTTGGCCTAATCGTAATCCAAATGATCAGCACTTTAACCACTTCGATAGTTCTGCGACAGGCCTCAATGTGGCCAATTCTGTACATCGCGCCTTTTCTCGGCTGCCTTTCTGCAGCAGGTATTCTCTGGTTTTTGCAACGTACGCATAGACTAAAGGCTGCAATTCTATGACATTGAATTTCTACATCGCCCGCCGCTTTCTATCAATGCTTCTGCGCATGCTTGGCATATTCTATGGCATCCTAATCCTAATCGATACAATCGATCAGCTTCGCAATACTAGCAACAAAGACGGCGGAGCCATTCTCGCATTGCATCTTGCCGCTCTGAACGTGCCCGAAAGTCTTTACCGCATCTTGCCCTTGATTGTGGTTTTGTCTGCCATCGCCCTTTTCGTCAGCCTTGCGCGCAACTCCGAACTAGTCGTTGTGCGCGCTGCGGGCCGTTCTGGCCTCGAATTCCTGATGGCCCCAGTACTCACAACGCTTCTAATAGGTCTACTCGCAGTCTCATTCCTGAATCCGCTCATCGCCACAACGACACGGGCCTATGAAAACATGCGAACCAATCTGGCAAACGAAGGGAAAAGCGTCTCCTTCTTCAACTCCAACGGGTTATGGATGCGCCAAGGCACCGATGACGGGCAGACGGTCATCAAAGCACAGCGCAGCAGTCAGGATGCTACAGAACTCTATAACGTAATGTTTTTGCGTTTCGACAAAGATGGAAATCCCGCCGAACGTATCGAGGCCGAGCGGGCAACCCTTGGTAACGGCGCATGGCTACTAGACAAGGCGAAGCGTTGGGACCTAACCCGACACAACCCGGAAGCCAACGCGACACTTGAAACGAAAGATTATCGTTTTCCTTCCGACCTTACACCTGCAGGAATCAGGGACAGCTTCGGCAAGCCTTCTACAATCCCATTCTGGTCTTTACCCGATTACATCTCGAGTCTAGAACGCTCGGGGTTTTCTGCCCATCGGCATCAGATGTGGTTCCAAATGGAACTTGCTCAACCGCTGCTGCTTATAGCGATGGTTCTGGTCGCCGCAGGGTTTACAATGCGCCATGCAAGATTTGGCAAGACTGGAACATTCGTCCTTTTCGCCGTGCTCAGTGGTTTTGCCATTTTCTTTCTGCGCAACTTCGCTCAGGTCTTGGGCGAAAACGGCCAAATTCCGGTTTTACTCGCAGCTTGGAGCCCCCCTGTGGCAGCAACCCTGATAGCCCTAGGGCTTTTGTTGCATCTGGAGGACGGCTGATGGACGCAACCCAATCTCTGCGCCGCTTCCTAACCGCCACAATCCTAACGTTGTTGCTTACCTCCCCTGCCGCGTCGCAGGAACGTGCCACACTTGTGGCAGACAAGCTCGAAATTAGAGATAACTCACAGCTCATCGCCGAAGGCAACGTCGAAGTATTTTTTCAGGGTCGACGCCTGACTGCAAAACGTATCATCTATGACCAAAAAGCAGAGCGCCTAAACATCGAAGGTCCGATCCAGTTTACAGATGAAAGCGGTGACACTGTAGTTTTGGCCAGCCAAGCCGATCTTTCGTCTGATATGATCGAAGGTTTACTAACCAGCGCCCGTGTCGTGTTGAACCGACAGTTGCAAATGACAGCAACCCAAGCGCAGCGCGTTAGTGGACGTTACCTACAGCTAGACAATGCTTTTGCGTCGAGCTGTCGCGTCTGTGCAGGAAGCAAAACGCCACTTTGGGAAATCCGCGCACGCCGCATCACGCATGACCAAACCGAACGGCAAATCTATTTTGACCATGCGCACTTACGGCTTGGCGGAGTTCCGGTCTTCTACATTCCGTACCTTCGTCTACCTGACCCGACACTAAAACGAGCAAACGGCTTTCTGGTACCAAAGTTCAGCAGTTCCACCACGCTCGGAACGGGAATTAAACTTCCCTACTTCCTCATGCTAGGAGCTTCTCGCGACCTAACAATCACTCCCTTTTTAACCACCGACAAAGCCCGCAGCGTAACACTACGTTACCGACAGGCCTTTACCACCGGAGACATCACGTTACTCGGAGCGCTATCAGGCGATACAGCAACAAGGGATTTAAGCAGTTACGTCTTTGCCGATGGCGCCTTTCGTCTGCCGGCAGGATTCGGCCTAACCCTTCACGGCGAAACAGCCAGTGGTCCGGCGTATCTTGCCGATTACGACATCAGCGATACCGACCGTCTAACTAGTTCACTTGATATTATGCGTGTCCGCAGAAATGAACTGGTCTACGGAAGCCTAAAGGGAATCAAGTCTTTACGCAGCAAAGAAAATGCGTCGAACATCCCTTCAGTCATCGGTGATGTGCTCTGGCAAAGGCGACTCACCGGTTTCGGCGGTCAGGGCGACTTGCGATTTGGCCACCACGGCCATATGCGCAGTTCAGTTTCAAATACCGATTCAGACGGTGACACGGTTCCGGATGGCCGCGATGTTACACGTACCTCAATCGGGGCGAACTGGCGGCGCGATTGGATATTGCCCGGCGGCCTAATTGAAACAATTCTGGGCGAAACACGGCTTGATGTATACGATATTGCACAAGACCCCCGCTTTGCCGGAGGAAACTCTCGGCTTTGGGGCGCGACAGGCATGGAATTACGTTGGCCTCTGGTTCGCACCGACAAAAACGGCACAACACAGGTACTTGAGCCTTTGCTCCAAGTAGCGACTGCCAAAGCAAGTGATGCCGTCCTTCCGAAAGAAGATTCAACCCTTGTGGAATTCGACAAAGCGAGCCTTATGTTACTAAATCGTTACCCCGGAACCGATTCCGTGGAAACGGGGCTTCATGCAAATATCGGCCTATCTTGGACCCGTTACGATCCAGACAACTGGTCGCTCGGAACAACTTTAGGTCGTATCATCCGTGCAGAAGACGAGAACGACTTCAGCATAGCGTCAGGCCTTGACGGAGTAACATCAGACTGGCTAGCTGCTTTCCACATAGACAGCGGCTACGGACTTTACACTGCGGGCCGCATCATCGCAAACGATGCGCTGCACTTGGCGCAAAGCGAAGTGCAGATGGAGTATTCAACAAACCGCCTAGCGCTCACCTCGGGTTATATCTGGTCGATCGCAGACGCTGCGGAGTTTCGCAGCGAGAACATTTCGGAAATGGTCGTTTCAACCGGCTACGAGTTAAATGACTACTGGCATCTCAAGGCTTCTAACCGTTATGATTTAACGGCAAATGAAGCAAGCCGCGCAGGGGTGGGATTGAGATTCAAGAACGAGTGCCTATTATTTGATTTTTCAGTCTCGCACCGTTTCACAACGTCGACTAGGGTGCAGCCAGATACACGCTTTGGCGTAACTCTCGAGTTGATGGGCTTTGGCGGAGGAAACAGCGCCGGACCAACTAAGATGTGTCGGAAATGAGCTGCAGGATGAACGAATGACACGACGTAATTGCTCTAAGATGGCTCTAGTACGAGCTGCGATGGTGACATTCAGCCTGATATCTCCCTTCGGCACCGTCGCTGGCGCAAAAGAACAGGTTAAACTGTTCGCACCACGGCTGATCGTCAACGGACAAGTCGTGTCAAATTACGAGTTCAACCAACGCGTAAAATTCCTGCAAGTTTTGCGAATTCATGGCGATATCGAAAAAGAAGCGATCAAGGCTCTAACGACCGACAAACTGAGCGCTCAGGAAGCAAATCGACTCGGCATCACGATTACACCCGAAGAGATAGAAGAAGGCATGAGGGAATTCGCCTCACAGGCCAATCTCGACGTTCCAGCGTTCATTAAAATTCTGGAAAAAGAGGGGGTTGAACCGGAAACTTTCCGCGACTTCGTTTCGTCCGGTCTTCTGTGGCGCGTTGTTGTACGTCAGAAATTTGGCGATTCAGTACGAATTTCGGATGTTCAGATCGACCGCGCTCTTGCCGAAGCAGAACGAAAATCGGATGTGAAACTCCTCTTATCGGAATTGGTTGTTCCGGTGCCACAAGACGTAGATCCGGCTGATGTTCTCCCCAAAGTGAAGGATATCAAAGCAAATATAAGAACTAAAAATGACTTTGCTTCGGCCGCCCGCAAATATTCATCTGCGCCCACCGCCGAACGGGGCGGAAAGCTCGAGTGGTTACAGCTAAGCAACTTGCCGTCCGCAGTTTCGGAACAACTAGTAGGTCTGGGTTTGGGCGAGGTTTCCGAGCCCGTAATTACTCCGCAGGCTGTCATGTTATTCCAGTTAGACGGGATCAAAGATTCAGAAACCACACAGCCAATGGATGTAAAGGTTAAATACGCGCAATTCACACTTAATTCCGATCAAGATGGCTTGGCTTTGGTTGCCTCCTTAGACGAATGTGACGATCTTTATCCAATTACCCGCGGGTTACCCGCTGACCGGTTGAAGATCAGTGAAGAGCTATCCATGTCGGCGGTGCCGCAAGACATCGGCCTAGTCCTCGCAAAGCTTGACCCTGGCGAGGCTGTTGTGCGCGGGCAGAATGGTTATAAAGAAATCTTGATGCTTTGTACCAAAAACGGCATCCAGCCAGCGCCCGCAGAGGCTGTTCCAGTCGAGGGTGAAACGGCTGCGACACCCACACACGAACAGGCAGCCCAAAAGAAAGGCGATTTAGTCAAATCAGACCCTACCCGTGAGGCGATGCGCGAACAGTTGGGCAACCGCCAACTTGCGGCGCAGGCCGATGCATATATGGAAGAGCTTCGATCAGAAGCTATCATCGAAACACCGTGACCTTACCCATTGCCCTTACATGTGGCGATCCAGCAGGGATTGGTCCCGAAATCGCTCTACCCGCCCGCAAGACGCTAGGACGCGAAGTACCGTTCTTCTGGATTGGCGATCCAAGGCATTTGCCACAAGGAACTAATTTTGCAGAAATTTCAACTCCAGCAGAGACTGCGGCGATACCTGAAGGTATCCTACCCGTGCTGGTGCATAACTTTCCAACCACGGTCACACCCGGCCAACCTGACAATCGCCTTGCCCAAGGCGTAATCGACGTAATCACTCGTGCCGTCGCGCTGGTTCAACAAGGCGAAGCAGCGGCAATCTGCACGGCACCTATTTCAAAAAAAATCTTGAAAGATGGCGCGGGCTTTCCCTTTCCTGGCCATACCGAGTTTCTAGCACATCTAGGTGGCGTTGAGCGGGTCGTGATGATGCTAGCCTGCCCAGAATTGCGGGTAGTTCCGGCAACGATCCATATCGCACTATCGGAGGTACCCGCGGCCCTAACACCTGAGCTTCTAGAAGAAACCATCCGCATCACCAATGCCGGTTTGCAACGTGATTTGGGAATCGCATTACCAAGAATCGCCGTAGCGGGACTGAACCCACATGCGGGGGAAGACGGAGTGATGGGGTGCGAGGAGATCGACTGGATCATTCCGCTGCTTGAACGCTTACGCCGCGATGGGTTCGAACTACGTGGGCCGATGGCGCCCGACACAATGTTCCACCCGCAAGCGCGAGCAGGTTACGATGTGGCAATCTGCATGTATCACGATCAGGCGCTAATCCCGGTCAAAACCGTCGATTTCGATGGCGGGGTGAATGTAACGCTGGGGCTGCCTTTCATTCGCACTTCACCCGATCACGGGACGGCCTTCGATATTGCGGGAAAGTGCATCGCCAATCCATCAAGTCTTGTCGCGGCACTAAGAATGGCGCAACAAATGGCAATAACGCGTTTACAATAAACGCCAGCGCCTCCCCCGCAGAATATTTGCCGCCAAGAGAAGCAAGGAACAAAAATGGCTGCGATTGACGGGCTACCGCCGCTACGAGATGTGATCTGCAACCATGGTCTGGTGGCAAAAAAGAAACTTGGGCAGAATTTTCTGCTCGATCTGAACCTGACTGCAAAGATCGCACGACAAGCGGGTGATCTGTCAGGCTGCGATGTGCTGGAGATTGGCCCGGGTCCGGGCGGATTGACGAGAGGGCTGCTCGCCGAAGGCGCACGACGAGTACTTGCGATAGAAAAAGACCCACGTTTTTTGCCAGCTTTAGAAGAAATTTCAGCCGCTTATCCCGACCGCCTGCAAGTAATCAACGGCGATGCACTTGAAGTGGATATCCTTTCACATCTAACTCCGCCGATCCGTGTGGTGGCCAACCTACCCTATAATGTGGGCACAGAATTACTAGTGCGCTGGCTTACGCCAAAACACTGGCCACCATTCTGGGAAAGTCTAACGCTTATGTTTCAAAAGGAAGTGGCCGAGCGGATCGTAGCCAAACCGCAGTCCGAGCATTATGGACGTCTAGCGTTACTGGTCCAATGGCGATGCGAGGCGAAGATCGTTCTACATCTGCCGCCCGAGGCTTTTATCCCTGCGCCAAAGGTCCATTCAGCAGTCGTGCATCTAACAAGACTAGCCGAACCGCGCTACCCAGCGGACGGGGCGGTACTAGCACAAATCACAGCGATGGCCTTTAACCAACGGCGCAAGATGCTGCGGTCTAGCCTGAAAAGAATAGGACCAGATATTGAAGAAAAACTAATGGCAGCAGGGATCGCGCCAACTGCGCGGGCGGAAGAGATTTCGCTGGAAAGCTTCTGCACTCTCGTACGAGAGGTGACGTCTGGTTTAACAAAAAAAGGCCAAACCTAAAGGTTCAGCCTTTTACCGATTGGTTAAGTAAAACTTACTCGACGGTTTCTTGGGTGCCGCCACCATCATTACCAAGCTTGGGTTTGCGCGGGGCACGAGTCTTTTTCGGTGTTACTTTAAGCTCAGGGGCCGAAACACCAACAAGCACGGCTTGCTCTTCGACCGGCACTGCAGCGACTTGCGCCGCCGTGACTACGGGTTCAGCTTTCGCTTGTTGATCGTAGCGATCTCTGCGGTCGTCGCGGAGACGATCGTCACGGGGACGGTCCTGACGCGACTGATTGTTATAATTCTGTTGGGTATTGTCACGGTTCTGGCGTTCGCCCTGTGACCGGTCGTCACGACGGCGAAACTCACCACGATCACGGCGTTCGCCATCCTGCCGTTCACCACCCTGATGGCGATCGTCACGACGCTGCTGGTAAGAATGAGCCTCGGGCGTTTCTACGAGGTTTTGTCCAGCGCTAGTAC
Organism: Paracoccaceae bacterium; assembly: GCA_020852535.1. Classification (GTDB taxonomy): domain Bacteria; phylum Pseudomonadota; class Alphaproteobacteria; order Rhodobacterales; family Rhodobacteraceae; genus Paragemmobacter. Next base: position 19,834 of record JADZAO010000012.1, read on the forward strand.
CGTAGTCAATCACGGCCACAACAGGACGGTCATCATCAGCGCGATCTTCACGGAATTCAGGGCGGTTATCCCGGTTATCGTTGCGATCGCGATTCTGGCCGTTGCCGTTCAGGTATCCCTGCTGGTTACCATTCTGGCCCTGCTGGCGCTGGCGTTCTTCCTGTTCGGCAGCCATTTCGCGCTGCGCCTCGCCCAAAAGGCGAGTGTAATGCTCAGCATGCTGCAAGAAATTCTCGACGGCAACGCGGTCGTTAGACAACCGCGCGTCACGAGCGAGAAACTGATACTTCTCGATAATCTGCTGCGGCGTACCGCGCACCTTGCCTTCTGGGCCAGAGCTTTCGAAGACACGGTTAATAATATTACCGAGGGTACGCGGGCGGTTCGTCTTGGAACGCGAGCGGGACTTGGAAGATCTCATCTTGTCCTTTGATCCAGATGACCTGGCTATCTGCGAACGCCGTTGTGAATGGTCTAACCCGACCAAGGCGTTACGAGCATGTCTGGTATATTCCGCGAGGGGGAGCCTGCGCCCTGCCCCATCACGCATTCTCGAATAACCACCGACTGGCGCAGATTACAAGAGTAAAAATAAACAAAATAGCGTAGCACAGGATGATTTTTCTGATGGAGTGCCTCAAATGTGGCAGATATGGGGGAATTTCCACAAGTTAGAGGGCACGGGCAACGACGACGCGGTCACGCCCATCAAGATCTTGCAGTTTGTGAATGTCGGAAAAACCTGCATTAGCAAAAAAGCTAGCCACCGCAGAACCTTGGGTTGGACCGATTTCGACAATCAGACGACCCTGAGGAGCAAGATACGCAGAAGCTTTGGCCGCAATCTGACGGTAAGGGTCTAAGCCGTCACCTCCGGGAGTAAGAGCGCAGCGAGGCTCGCGCAACACCTCGGGTGAGAGAGAGGACATTTCAGATTCGGCAATATAGGGCGGGTTCGAGACAATAAGATCGAATCGGCCAGTAACGCTGGAGAACCAATCAGAGAGAATAAAACGAGCACGGGATACCAAGCCGTGGGTAACGGCGTTTTTCTGCGCGACGGTTAAAGTAACTTGATGAATGTCAGTACCTGTACCCGTAGCTGTGGGACGATCAGCAAGAAGGGAAAGGAGAATACAGCCAGTACCAGTTCCAAGGTCAAGAACCCTAACAAAGGGCACGGAAAGCGCTGTCTGAACAAGAAGTTCAGTTTCGGGACGCGGATCAAGTGTATCGGCAGTCACGCAAAAAGATCTGCCCCAGAACAAACGCTGGCCAGTGATATGGCTGACAGGCTCGCGATTAACTCGACGGGTAACAACTTCGTCGAAGCGAGCCATAACTTCGGGCAGGAGCGGATCTTGCAAGTGCAGCGTCAATCGCTCAAGGGCGATTCTTGCAACATAGGCAAGGAGCGCTCGAGCGTCGCGAGAAGCATCGGGGATACCTGCGGCGGT
>JADZAO010000013.1 GCA_020852535.1 Paracoccaceae bacterium
AATCAGTCTGCATCGGCCCCGCATCCTCGACAAATTCCTATCTTAATAAAGCCGCAATCATCTCAGCATGCGAGGTCACAGGCGCACAGGCCGTGCATCCAGGCTATGGCTTTTTGTCGGAAAACGCCGCCTTCGCGCAGGCGCTAGAAGATCATGATATCACATTCATCGGTCCTTCGGCAGAACATATCCGCATAATGGGCGACAAGATCACCGCCAAGGAAACCGCAGTCCGCCTCGGTATTCCCGTAGTACCCGGATCAGCAGGCGGCGTGGCCGATTTTGAGACGGCCATCCGCACCGCAACCGAAATCGGCTTTCCAGTGATCATCAAGGCCACAGCAGGCGGCGGCGGTCGTGGCATGAAAGTTGCCCAAAACGCCGAGGAGCTGGAAGTCGCCTTCCGCACAGCACGCTCAGAAGCCAAGAGCGTATTCGGTAACGATGAAGTCTATATCGAAAAATACCTGCAAAAGCCTCGCCACATTGAGGTCCAAGTATTCGGTGACGGCAAAGGTAAGGCCGTGCACCTAGGCGAACGCGATTGCTCCTTACAGCGCCGCCACCAAAAAGTGTTCGAAGAAGCCCCCGGTCCCGCCATCACCCCCAAGATGCGCTCAGAAATCGGCACAATCTGTGCCGAAGCTGTGGCTAAAATCAACTACATCGGGGCAGGAACAGTCGAATTCCTCTACGAAGACGGTAAGTTCTATTTCATCGAAATGAACACACGCCTTCAGGTCGAACACCCCGTGACCGAACAAATATTCGGCGTCGATCTTGTGCGCGAACAAATTCGCGTGGCAGCAGGCATGCCAATATCCTTCGAACAGTCCGACCTAAAAATCAACGGACACGCCATTGAGGTGCGAATCAACGCCGAGAAACTACCAAACTTCGCACCATGCCCTGGCAAGGTGCAGGTGTTCCACGCCCCCGGCGGACTTGGAGTGCGAGTAGATTCGGCTCTTTACGGCGGCTATTCAATCCCGCCCTATTACGACAGCTTGATCGGCAAGCTCATCATTCACGGACGCGACCGTCCCGAGGCGCTAGCACGCCTAAAACGCGCCCTAGACGAACTCGTCGTCGACGGCGTCGACACCACCGTACCGCTGTTTCACGCACTGCTGGCCGACCCCGATGTGCAATCGGGCGAATACAACATCCACTGGCTAGAAAAGTGGCTCGAACGCCAGTTCGGCACATAAATTCCAAAATGGGCGCGATCAATCCCGCCCCCGTTTTCTGCCATCAAAGATTCTCAGAGAATCGGATAAAGTTCGATCTCTAAATATTTTGAAGAACAATCTACTCTATAAAGGGCATGAATTTTTCGCAAAAACTCTCGCCAATCTTATAAACAGCCAGCACTAAATATGTCCGATCAGACCATCACGCACGAACTCTTGCTGCGTGGCTATGCCACGGGCATATTTCCGATGGCCGAATCTCGTGACGATCCCAAAATCCACTGGATCGACCCGCACTACAGAGGCATCCTACCGCTTGATGGATTTCACATATCGCGCTCATTACGCCGCACCATCCTGACCTGCGGCTGGACCGTAAAAATCGACACAGCTTTTTCCGAAACGGTAGAAGGTTGCGCCGACAGGCCCGAAACATGGATCAACCCCACCATCTTCACCCTCTACACCTTTCTCTTCACAAAGGGCTTTGCCCATTCGTTCGAGGTTTGGGACGGACCCGACCTTATCGGAGGCGTCTATGGAATCACGCTCGGCGCCGCTTTTTTTGGTGAGTCGATGTTCTCGCGCCAAAAGAACGCGTCGAAGTTAGCGCTTGCCTACGCCGTCCACCGCCTGCGGACCGGAGGTTTCAATTTATTCGACACGCAGTTTTTAACACCACATCTGGCCAGCCTCGGCGGCATCGAAATTCCACGGTCAGAATATCACAGACGCCTCGCTGCCGCTCTATCACAAAACGCGCAATTTAATCCCGAGGGTTATTGCCCCTCACCCTCAGATATCGCGCCGTCTTCAACGGGCATAGACAGTTCAGCAATCACACAGCGCAGCACCTAAGCATCGTAACTTAGATGATCCGGCACAGGCTCATCATTTTCTGACCAAGCGTAAATTCAATATCCACCATCTTACCGGTTAACTTTTCGATTAAGTGCAGCAAGCCAGCATAGATCTGTACCAAGATGGTCAAAGCAAACAGCGTCGCAAACCGCTTCACGGCGTTGTCTGTGCCGCTACATCAGCAGGGATATCCGATTTACCTCCTGCAAATTTCATCATCAGAGAAATAAGTGAAACCGCACCTTGCGTATCTTCGATCTCGGCACCTGGCAAATAATTCTCAGCAGAACCACCAGGCACAAGTTCAATGAAATTGCCGCCAAGCAAACCTTCAGAAGAAACCAACGCGGACGAATCATTAGGCAATTGCACACTTTCTTGGACCGAAAGCACAACATCCGCAAAGAAGGTTTTCGGGTTTAATGTCAACGCCTTGACGGTACCTATCTTAACCCCTGCCAGACGCACATCGGCACCAACCGTCACACCCTCGACCGATCGAAACGAAGCGCGAAGTTCATAGCCTGCCGAGGCATTGCCCGACATGCCGGTGACCTGTTCGGCATAAACTAAAAAGCCAATCGCAGCTGCCAAAACCGCAAGACCAGCACCAACTTCTGCCTTGAAACCCGCCATCGTCAAAGCCTCATTTTGGCTGCCATGCCTCGTAATCTTTGCGCACCACCGGATCAAGGCGGCGGATCGATCCGGGCGGAACATAGGCGGCCATCGTGCCGGTCAGATTCTCCTGATGCGGCTTTTCCCATGCCTTATGCACCAGCGGAGCCTTGGTTGGTGGCTGATCCCAAGTGTAGTGCAACCAGCCATGCCAGTCGGGCGACACACGGCTTGCCTCAGACTCGCCGTTGAAAATCACCCAGCGGCGCTTAGAATCACGGGTCTGATAATAAATATTACCCTGACAATCCTCGCCCACTTTCACACCCTTGCGGGCCGTAAAGAGCTGGGTACCAAGCGTCTGACCGTTCCACCAAGTCACAAGCCGCTTCAGAAAATCCATTCCGCCCTCCAAAGACCATTGTCCCCATATGCCCGAAGCCCCTAAAAAGGTCCAGAGTGAAGGCCCGCTTTACAGCCACAACCATGTCGCGTCTCAAAACAAAAAGGGCGGACCCCACTATGGCGCCCACCCTATAGAGGTTCAAGACAGAAAACCTCAGCCCGCCGTTGCGGGTTTTTTCTTCTTGGCCTCAGTATAGACAAGCATCGGTTTTGCATCAGCGGCATTCACCGCCTCTTCATTTACAACAACCTCTTCCACACCATCCAAGCCAGGCAATTCGAACATGGTGTCTAAAAGTATATCTTCCATGATCGAGCGCAAACCGCGTGCGCCTGTCTTACGCTTAATAGCGCGCTTGGCGATGGCAACCAGAGCGTCGGGCGCAAAGGTCAGTTTGACGCCTTCAATATCAAAAAGCCGCTGGTATTGCTTAACCAAAGCATTCTTAGGCTCAGTCAAAATAGTGACCAGCGCGGATTCATCCAAATCGGTCAACGTGGCAATCACCGGCAGACGTCCGACAAATTCAGGAATCAAGCCAAACTTCAACAAATCTTCCGGCTCAAGTTCCTTAAAAAGCTCGCCCACACCGCGAGCATCAGGACCCTTCACATCAGCGCCAAAGCCAATACCAGAGCCCTTATTGCGCTGCGCAATAATCTTTTCCAAACCAGCAAAAGCACCACCGCAGATAAACAAGATATTCGTCGTATCCACTTGCAGGAACTCCTGCTGTGGATGCTTGCGTCCTCCCTGCGGCGGAACGGAAGCAATCGTGCCTTCCATGATCTTCAAAAGCGCCTGCTGCACGCCCTCACCCGACACATCACGCGTAATCGACGGATTGTCCGACTTGCGGGTGATCTTATCAACCTCGTCAATATATACGATGCCGCGCTGTGCCCGTTCAACGTTGTATTCCGAGGCCTGCAACAACTTTAGAATAATGTTCTCCACATCCTCGCCCACATAACCGGCTTCGGTCAAAGTGGTTGCATCAGCCATGGTAAAGGGAACATCTAATATCCGAGCCAGCGTCTGGGCCAATAGCGTCTTACCACAACCGGTAGGGCCTATCAGCAGGATATTTGATTTAGAGAGTTCAATATCGGTCTTAGATGAATGGTTCAGGCGCTTGTAATGGTTATGCACCGCAACCGAGAGCACCCGCTTGGCATGGGTCTGGCCGATCACGTAATCATCCAACACCTTACAGATTTCGCGTGGGGCCGGCACCCCGTCTGACGATTTCAACCCCGTCGATTTTGTCTCTTCGCGAATAATGTCCATACATAGTTCGACACATTCGTCACAGATGAACACGGTCGGCCCTGCGATCAGCTTCCTGACCTCGTGCTGGCTCTTACCGCAGAACGAGCAGTAGAGGGTATTCTTGCTGTCGCTGCCAGTGTTGTTCGCCATCGTTTTCCTCTGCGGCCGCTTTTCTAATCTAGATCGTGGAAAGTCTAGGCCAAGCCTATCTTTTCACAATACAAAATCACCCC
>JADZAO010000014.1 GCA_020852535.1 Paracoccaceae bacterium
AAATGGCAAAGGCAAAGTTTGAGCGGACGAAGCCGCATGTTAACATTGGCACGATTGGCCATGTTGACCACGGCAAGACGACGTTGACGGCAGCGATCACCAAGTATTTTGGTGAATTTCGTGCGTATGATCAGATTGACGGAGCGCCTGAGGAGCGTGCACGCGGGATTACGATTTCGACTGCGCATGTGGAGTATGAGACTGAGAAGCGTCATTACGCTCACGTTGATTGTCCTGGTCACGCTGACTACGTTAAGAACATGATTACTGGTGCTGCTCAGATGGACGGCGCGATTTTGGTTTGCGCTGCATCTGACGGTCCGATGCCTCAGACGCGCGAGCATATTTTGCTTGGTCGTCAGGTCGGCATTCCTTACATGGTTTGCTATATGAACAAGGTTGACCTTGTGGATGATGCGGAACTGATTGAGCTTGTGGAAATGGAGTTGCGCGAGTTGTTTTCGTCTTATGAGTATCCTGGCGACGACATTCCGATCATCAAGGGTTCTGCGCACCAGGCTATGATTGGTGAGCGCAAGGACATTGGAGAGGATTCGATTCGCGCGCTGTTGGCTGCTGTTGATTCGTATATTCCGACTCCTGCTCGTGCTATTGACCAGCCTTTTTTGATGCCGATTGAGGATGTGTTTTCGATTTCGGGCCGTGGCACTGTTGTTACTGGCCGTATTGAGCGTGGCGTAATTAACGTTGGCGATGAGATTGAGATTGTTGGCATTCGGGAAACGAAGAAGTCGACCTGCACTGGTGTGGAAATGTTCCGCAAGCTTCTTGACCGTGGTGAAGCTGGCGACAACGTTGGTGTTTTGCTGCGGGGCATTGAGCGTGAAGGTGTGGAGCGTGGTCAGGTTCTTTGCAAGCCGAAGTCTGTGAACCCGCACACCAAGTTTGAAGCTGAAGCTTACATTTTGACTAAGGAAGAAGGCGGGCGTCACACGCCGTTTTTTGCGAATTATCGTCCGCAGTTTTACTTCCGTACGACTGACGTTACCGGTACCGTACAATTGCCTGCGGGCACTGAGATGGTGATGCCGGGGGATAACTTGAAGTTCAACGTTGAACTGATCGCTCCGATTGCAATGGAAGAAAAGCTGCGCTTTGCTATCCGTGAGGGCGGACGTACAGTCGGCGCAGGCGTCGTCTCTAAAATCATTTAGTGATCACTGCCCGAAGCGCGACTCTACGCGCTTCGGGAAACAAAGTAACCAGAACCTCTTGGGTAGGCTGTGGCCCACCTTATGTTCTAAGAAGGACTGAAAGATGCAAGGCCAGACCATCCGCATCCGATTGAAAGCCTTCGATTACCGCGTTCTGGATGCCAGCACGCAGGAAATCGTAAACACTGCCAAGCGGACCGGCGCGCAAGTGCGCGGCCCGATTCCGCTGCCAAACAAGATTGAGAAGTTCACGGTTCTCCGTGGTCCGCACATTGACAAGAAGTCACGTGATCAGTGGGAAATCCGCACGCATAAGCGTCTTCTCGACATCGTTGATCCTACCCCCCAGACCGTGGACGCGCTTATGAAGCTCGACCTTGCCGCTGGTGTGGATGTTGAGATCAAGGTTTGAGGGGGGAATGACCATGCGTTCTGGTGTTATCGCCAAGAAGCTGGGTATGACCCGGCTGTTCATGGAAAACGGCGCACAGGTTCCTGTGACAGTCCTCCAGCTCGATAATCTTCAAGTGGTCGCACAGCGTACCGCTGACAAGGATGGATACACCGCTGTTCAGCTCGGGGCAGGCGCTGCTAAGACTAAGCGTACCACAGCTGCCATGCGCGGTCATTTTGCTAAGGCTTCGGTTGCTCCCAAGCGCAAGATTGCTGAATTTAGGGTTTCGCCGGATAATTTGATCGAAGTTGGTGCTGAGATTACGGCTAATCACTATCTTGCTGGCCAGTTTGTTGATATTGCTGGTACTTCGATTGGTAAGGGTTTTGCAGGTGCCATGAAGCGTCACAACTTTGGTGGTCTGCGTGCGTCGCACGGTGTGTCGGTCTCGCATCGTTCGCACGGTTCGACAGGCCAGTGTCAAGACCCAGGTAAAGTGTTCAAGGGTAAGAAAATGGCAGGTCATCTTGGTTCTGTCCGTACTACCACCCAGAACTTGCAAGTTGTCCGTACTGACGCTGACCGTGGTCTGATTATGGTTAAAGGCGCTGTTCCGGGCTCGCGCGGTGGTTGGGTTACCATTAGGGATGCGGTTAAGAAGGCTCCATTCGCTGATGCGCCGCGTCCGGCTGCGATACGTAGTGCAAACGTTGCGGCCCCTGTTGCCGAAGTTGTCGTCGAAGGGGGTGAAGTATGAAACTTGATGTAATCAAACTCGATGGCGGCAAAGCGGGTTCTATCGATTTGGATGAAGCACTGTTCGGCCTTGAGCCGCGTGCCGATATCTTGCACCGTGTGGTTCGCTGGCAGCGTGCCAAGTCGCAGGCAGGCACCCACTCGACGCTGACCCGTGCCGAAGTGTCCTACTCTACTAAGAAGATCTATCGCCAGAAAGGCACTGGCGGCGCACGTCACGGTTCCAAGAAAGCTCCGATTTTCCGTCACGGTGGTGTTGTTAAGGGTCCGACCCCGCGGTCGCATGCCCATGATCTGCCGAAGAAGTTCCGTGCGCTTGGCCTTCGGCATGCGCTCTCGGCCAAGGCTAAAGCCGGCGAATTGGTAATTCTCGATAGTCTTGCGCTGGCCGAGGCGAAAACCGGCGCGCTTGCAAAAACCTTAGAAAAACGTGGCTGGAAACGTGTTCTGGTCATTGATGGCGCCGATGTCGACGCGAACTTTGCACTCGCCGCCCGCAACATTGAAGGCGTAGACGTGTTGCCGACCATAGGTGCTAATGTCTATGACATCCTTAAGCGTGATACACTCGTGATCACAAAAGCAGGTGTTGAAGCTTTGGAGGCTCGCCTGAAATGAGTGCGAAACCCGAACACTACGATCTGATCAAGAAGCCTATCATTACCGAAAAGGCCACTATGGTCTCAGAAAATGGCGCGGTTGTCTTTCAAGTTTCGATGGATGCATCCAAGCCGATGATTAAGGAAGCCGTGGAAGCGATTTTCAGCGTCAAGGTGAAAGCGGTCAACACCGTCGTTACCAAAGGAAAAGCTAAGAAGTTCCGTGGTCGCGCAGGTGAACGTTCGGACAAGAAAAAAGCTTATGTTATGCTTGAAGAAGGCAACACTATCGACGTTGCCACGGGCCTCTGATAGAAGCTCACGAATCTTGCGGCCCCGGTATTCCGAGGTCGTGAATTTTTGAAAAAAATGGCTTGTTTTACTGGGCTTCCAGCACGAGTCGTGGACTGACTGATCGGGGATCTTCGGAGCCCTATAACTCGGGTCGTAAACGACCCCTTTAGCTGACGGAAGACAGAGAGCATGGCACTCAAGTCGTATAAACCGACGACGCCTGGCCAGCGTGGGCTGGTTCTGATCGACCGTTCGGAGCTGTGGAAAGGACGTCCCGTAAAATCCCTCACCGAGGGTTTGACCAAGACGGGCGGCCGGAACAACACCGGACGTATCACGATGTGGCACAAGGGCGGGGGCGCTAAGCGCCTTTATCGCGTCGTGGACTTTAAACGCCGAAAGTTCGATATTGCGGCGACCGTGGAACGGATCGAGTATGATCCAAATCGCACCGCATTTATTGCTCTGATCAAATACAACGATGGCGAGTTGGCTTATATTCTAGCTCCGCAGCGTCTGGCGGTGGGCGATCAGGTGATAGCCGGTGCCAAGACTGACGTAAAACCTGGTAATGTTATGCCTTTCTCGGGCATGCCGATCGGTACAATCGTTCACAACGTTGAGTTAAAACCCGGTAAGGGCGGCCAGTTGGCCCGTGCTGCAGGCACCTATGCTCAGTTTGTAGGTCGTGACGGAGGCTATGCTCAGATTCGTCTTTCATCGGGTGAACTGCGAATGGTTCGTCAGGAGTGCATGGCTACCATCGGTGCCGTATCGAACCCTGATAATTCGAACCAGAACTTCGGTAAGGCTGGGCGCCGTCGCCATATGGGTATCCGTCCGACCGTTCGCGGTGTTGCGATGAACCCGATTGACCACCCGCATGGTGGTGGTGAAGGCCGGACCTCAGGCGGACGTCATCCTGTTACGCCATGGGGTAAGGGCACTAAGGGGAACAAGACCCGTTCGAATAAGAAGACAGACAAGTATATTGTCCGTTCGCGTCACGCGAAGAAAGGGCGCTAATTCATGGCACGTTCTATTTGGAAGGGCCCGTTCGTCGATTCTTACGTTCTGAAAAAAGCCGAGAAATCGCGCGAATCCGGTAAGAACGAAGTGATCAAAATCTGGTCCCGTCGTTCGACGATTCTGCCGCAGTTCGTTGGTCTTACCTTTGGGGTCTACAACGGCAGGAAGCACATTCCCGTCTCGGTTACCGAAGAGATGATAGGTCAGAAGTTCGGTGAATATTCGCCGACCCGGACCTATTACGGTCACGCTGCCGATAAGAAAGCGAAACGGAAGTAAGCCATGGCAAACGAAAAGAATCCGCGCCGCGTGGCCGATAACGAAGCAATGGCGATTTTGCGCATGCTACGTACCTCTCCGCAGAAGCTAAATCTCGTTGCAGCGATGATCCGCGGCAAGAATGTCAACAAGGCTCTGGCTGACCTCACCTTTTCGAAGCGTCGTATTGCTGGTGACGTAAAAAAGTGTCTTCAGTCGGCGATTGCCAATGCTGAAAACAACCACGGTCTCGACGTCGACAACTTGGTTGTCGCAGAAGCATGGGTCGGCAAAAACTTGGTGATGAAGCGTGGCCGTCCGCGGGCACGTGGCCGCTTTGGCAAGATCATGAAACCGTTCAGCGAAATCACCATCAAGGTGCGTCAAACCGGGGAGACTGTATAATGGGTCAGAAGGTCAACCCGATAGGGATGCGTCTTCAGGTCAACCGGACTTGGGATAGTCGCTGGTTTGCCGAGTCGAAAGACTACGGTAACCTTCTGTTTGAAGACCTCAAGATGCGTGAATTCATCCACAAGGAATGCAAACAGGCTGGTATAAGTCGTGTGATCATTGAGCGTCCGCACAAGAAGTGCCGTGTTACCATTCACTCTGCGCGTCCGGGCGTTATAATTGGTAAAAAAGGCGCCGACATCGAAACGCTGCGCAAGAAACTTGCAGCCTTCACGAAGTCGGATATGCACCTAAATATCGTCGAAATACGCAAGCCAGAAGCCGACGCTCAGTTGGTTGCCGAATCGATCGCTCAGCAGATGGAGCGTCGCGTTTCTTTCCGCCGCGCCATGAAACGTGGTGTGCAGGGTGCGATGCGCATGGGATCCCTCGGCATACGTGTGAACGTTGCAGGTCGTCTGGGTGGCGCTGAAATCGCTCGTACTGAATGGTATCGTGAAGGCCGCGTTCCGCTACACACTCTTCGTGCTGATATTGACTATGCGCTGTCCGAAGCTGTGACGCCTTATGGCATCATCGGCGTCAAAGTGTGGATATTCAAAGGGGAAATCCTTGAGCACGATCCGCAGGCACATGATCGCCGCTACACTGATGCGCAAGAGGGCGCTGCTCCTCGCGCTCCACGTCGTGATCGCGAACGCTCGTAAGGGATAAGAAAGATGCTGCAACCGAAACGGACCAAGTTCCGCAAACAGCACAAAGGCCGTATCCATGGCGAAGCGAAGGGCGGCTTCTTGCTGAACTTTGGCTCCTTTGCGCTTAAAGCTACTGAGCCTGAGCGTGTGACCGCGCGGCAGATCGAAGCGGCTCGCCGCGCGATCACTCGCCACATGAAACGTCAGGGTCGCGTCTGGATCCGGATTTTTCCGGATGTTCCGGTTTCGTCGAAGCCTACCGAAGTCCGTATGGGTAAAGGTAAAGGTTCGGTTGACTACTGGGCAGCCAAGGTGAAGCCAGGCCGTATCATGTTCGAGATCGACGGTGTGTCCGAAGTGATCGCACGTGAGGCTCTGCGTCTGGGTGCGATGAAGCTTCCGGTTATGACACGCGTCGTCGCCCGCGAAGATTGGTAAGCGTGGTGGTGGGTGTAAAACACCCAGCCTACGGAGAAAAACAGACCCCTGCTGAAAACGGTGGGGGTTTTTGCTTTATGAAAGAGGCTGGATTTTGGTTAGTTCTACGTTAGTTTAGAACGTGCCTTCCGCCGGAGACCTTTAGGCTCGATGTGCCCACTAGGCGTAGCAGGGCGTTTTATCAGGTAGTCGTGTGGACTAGATCAGTATAGCCAGCGGTTGCGTGCTCTATTAGAGCTGCAGATATAAAATTATTTGTTCTGATCGCGGCTAGCTTGCAATAAAATTGAGGTATTGGATATCTTTAGGTCCATTAGAAAAAGCAGAATAAACTTTATTGGCGTATGCCTTGCAGAGCATCTAACGGGGTAATGTGGCCTCAGATTTGCCTTTTGAAGCGATCAATGCACAGTGCCTTGTAAAACTAGCACTTGCCCTCTGCTCGACGCTCCCCTATAGGGGCCCATCCAGCGGTTCTGTGGTGACGTAGAATCGTCAGTTTATTGTTGATCCACTAGGTTCAGGGTAACCCTTTGACAAAAAGGGGCCCTCTGGTGATTGAAAAAGGAAATGGCCGTGAAAGCCGAAGAACTGCGGGGTAAGTCCCCAGATCATTTGCGCGACAACCTTGCCGCGTTGAAGAAAGAAGCGTTCAACTTAAGGTTTCAGCAGGCCACCGGTCAGCTTGAAAATAGCGCCCGCATGAATGCTATCCGCAAGGATGTGGCGCGCATTAAGACTGTGTTGAACCAAAAAGCCGCTGAAGTAGCGAAGTAAGAGGATCACATTATGCCCAAGCGTATCTTGCAAGGTGTCGTGACCTCGGACAAAAACGAGCAGACGATTACCGTTCTCGTCGAGCGTCGCTTCAAGCACCCGTTGCTGCAAAAGACCGTACGTAAGTCCAAGAAATACCGGGCCCATGATGCGGATAACAAATTCAAGGTCGGTGATACTGTTCGTATTGAAGAGTGTGCACCCATCTCAAAAACGAAACGCTGGACGGTGATGCTTGAGGCGTAAGCCAAAATCATCTATTCGGCTCTAACGAAACCTTGGGACCGTTACGATCATGACTGTTCCCAAAGGTCGGGAGTAATACAATGATCCAGATGCAGACCAATCTGGATGTGGCTGATAACTCTGGCGCTCGCCGGGTTCAGTGCATCAAGGTTTTGGGAGGTTCTCACCGCCGCTACGCATCCGTGGGCGACATCATTGTGGTGTCGGTCAAGGATGCGATTCCGAAAGGCCGTGTCAAAAAGGGCGATGTGCGTAAAGCTGTTGTTGTTCGCACTGCCAAAGAGGTCCGTCGTGAAGACGGCACAACGATCCGTTTTGATCGTAACGCCGCTGTCATTTTGAATAACCAAGGTGAACCGGTAGGCACCCGTATTTTTGGGCCGGTCGTGCGTGAGCTGCGTGCAAAGAACTTCATGAAGATCATCTCGCTGGCTCCGGAGGTGCTGTGATGGCCGCGAAACTCAAAAAAGGTGATACCGTCATCGTGCTGGCTGGTCGCGACAAGGGCAAGAAGGGTGAGATTACATCCGTTAATCCCAGCGCGAACAAGGCAGTGGTTGAAGGCGTGAACGTTGCGATCCGTCATACTAAGCAGACGCCCTCGTCGCAGGGTGGCCGTGTTCCTAAGGCGATGCCGATTGATTTGTCGAATTTAGCTATTGTTGACAAGGACGGTAAACCGACACGCGTTGGCTTTCGTATCGAAGGCGTCAAGAAAGTCCGCTATGCTAAATCGAACGGGGAGGCGATCTGATGCGTGATTCCGCAACCTACGTTCCCCGCGCTAAGGCTGATTATATCGCCCGCATTCGTGGGGCGATGAAGAAAGAGTTTGGCTATAAAAACGAAATGCAGATCCCGCGTCTTGACAAGATTGTCTTGAACATGGGCGTCGGCGAAGCCGTGAAAGACACCAAGAAAGTTAAGCAGGCTGCTGAGGAGCTTTCGCTTATCGCCGGTCAGAAAGCTGTCATCACTCACGCAAAAAAGTCGATCGCTGGCTTTCGTGTTCGTGAGGAGATGCCGCTGGGCTGCAAGGTGACACTGCGTGGCGACCGGATGTACGAATTCATCGATCGTCTGATTACTATTGCGTTGCCTCGCGTTCGCGATTTTCGCGGTACTAAGGGGTCGTCCTTCGACGGACGTGGCAACTACGCCTTGGGCTTGAAAGAGCACATCGTGTTTCCTGAAATTAACTTTGACAAGGTTGATGAAGTGCTGGGGATGGATATCATTATCTGCACCAACGCAAAAACCGATGCCGAAGCCAAGGTCTTGTTGAAGCATTTCAACATGCCTTTCACGTCCTGATCGCGAGGAATCCAGATATGGCAAAAAAATCCATGGTGAACCGCGAAGTGAAGCGCGCCAAGCTAGTGAAGCAGTACGCTTCTAAACGCATGGCTCTCAAAGCGGTGATCAACGACCAGAACAAGTCAGTGGAAGATCGTTTTAAAGCGACGCTGGAGCTTGCTAAACTGCCCCGCAACTCGTCGGCGACCCGGCTGCATAATCGCTGCCAGCTCACGGGCCGTCCTCATGCTTACTATCGTAAGCTCAAACTCTCGCGAATCATGCTGCGTGAACTGGCCTCCTTTGGTCAGATTCCCGGTATGGTAAAGTCGAGCTGGTAAGGAGATGAGGGGAAAATGACTATGAACGATCCTCTCGGCGATATGCTGACCCGTATCCGTAATGCGCAATTGCGTGGCAAGTCGACCGTATCAACCCCGGCTTCTAAGCTGCGGGCTTGGGTCCTCGACGTGCTGGCTGGCGAAGGCTACATCCGTGGCTATGAAAAGAACACGACCGAGAATGGCCAAGGTGAACTGGTGATCTCGCTTAAGTATTTCGAAGGTACCCCTGTCATTCGTGAAATCAAGCGTGTGTCCAAGCCGGGCCGTCGCGTGTACATGGGTGTTAAGGATATCCCGACCGTGCGTAACGGTCTTGGCGTCTCCATCGTCTCCACGCCTAAAGGCGTGATGTCGGATGCAGCGGCTCGCTCTGCCAATGTTGGCGGAGAAGTCCTCTGCACCGTATTCTAAGGGGGGGATGGAAATGTCCCGTATTGGAAAAAAACCGGTCGAACTTCCCAAGGGCGTGACGGCCTCGACTAGCGGCCAGACCATTGAAGTGAAGGGTCCAAAAGGCACTCGTAGCTTCACTGCAGGTGACGACGTGACTCTGGTGATCGAAGACTCGACCGTAACGGTTAAGCCTCGGGGCACTTCGAAGCGCGCTCGTCAGCAGTGGGGGATGGTTCGTTCGATGGTTGCAAACCTCGTTGAAGGCGTGACTAACGGTTTTAAGAAAGAGCTGGAAATTCAAGGCGTGGGCTATCGCGCTGCGATGGTCGGCAAGGTCCTGAAACTGTCACTCGGCTATTCGCACGAAGTGAACTTTGAGGTTCCCAAGGGCGTGACCGTCACGTCTTCTAAACAGACCGAAATCATTGTGGAAGGCATTGATCAGCAGCAAGTTGGTCAGGTTGCAGCAAATATCCGCGAGTGGAAGCGTCCCGAACCCTATAAGGGTAAAGGTATCCGCTATAAGGATGAGTTCGTCTTCCGCAAGGAAGGCAAGAAGAAGTAAGGGGCGCAATCATGGCGAATACCAAAAGAGAGCTATTCCTCAAGCGCCGCCTGCGTGTCCGGAACAAAATTAAGGCAATGGCTAATGGTCGTCTGCGCTTGTCGGTACACCGTTCGTCCAAGAATATCAGTGCTCAGCTGATTGACGATGTCAAAGGCGTGACTGTCGCGTCCGCTTCGTCGCTCGAAAAGGAACTGGGTCTGGTCGGCAAGAACAACGTTGAGGCGGCTGCCAAAATTGGTGCTGCGATTGCACAAAGGGCAAAGAAGGTCGGCGTGAAAGAGTGCTACTTTGATCGCGGCGGCTATATTTTTCATGGTAAGGTCAAGGCGTTTGCTGATGCTGCACGCGAAGGTGGCTTGAAGTTCTAATTAAAAGCGGACGGCATCTCCGGAAGGAGCGGCCGCCCCGATGATCCAGGGATGACCTCAGGGCTCCACTAGGATTGGCCGATAACGGCGCGTAGCCCGCGCCACGATGTAAGGAATGCCTCATGGCAGAACGTGATAACCGTAGGGAAGGCCGTGGCAACGATCGCCGCGACAACCGTCAGGAAGAAACCCCGGAATTCGCTGATCGTCTGGTCGCGATCAACCGCGTTTCAAAAACCGTTAAAGGTGGCAAGCGTTTTGGCTTTGCAGCACTCGTCGTGGTCGGCGATCAGCGTGGTCGCGTCGGCTTTGGCAAGGGCAAGGCTAAGGAAGTGCCGGAAGCGATTCGCAAAGCTACTGAACAGGCTAAGCGCTCGCTCGTTCGCGTGCCCTTGAAAGATAGCCGCACCCTGCATCATGATATCGAAGGCCGTCACGGCGCCGGTAAAGTGGTTATGCGTGCGGCAGTCGCCGGTACTGGCATCATTGCCGGGGGGCCGATGCGTGCCGTTTTTGAAATGCTTGGTGTGCAAGATGTTGTCGCTAAGTCGATCGGTTCGGCCAATCCCTATAACATGATCCGCGCCACTATTGACGGCCTCAAGCAGGAAGCCTCGCCTCGTCATGTTGCTAACCGTCGCGGCAAGAAAGTGGCAGATATTCTAAAGAAGCCCGAAGCTGAAGTTGTGGAGGCTTGATCATGGCGGACAAGAAAACCATCGTTGTCAAGCAGGTGGCCTCGGCAGCACGCCGCCCGGCCATTCAGACCGCAACCCTTAAAGGCCTCGGTCTTAATAAAATGAACCGCACCCGTGAATTGGAAGACACTCCTTCGGTTCGCGGTATGGTCCGTAAGATTCAGCACCTTGTAGAGATCATCAAAGAGCGTGGTTGAGATGCGTTAGGGTGGGTGATTTACCCACTTTCTTGGCTTCTTACAAACGTCTCAATACTCTCGGGCGTTTTGTGCTTCTCTTTTTGCTTTGTTCCGTTTCTTCTCGCGAGAAGTTGCCTAAACGGGAGGACAAAGGGTGATTGTAAAATATATGCGTGGCTGCGTGTATGTGCATATCACTTTAAAAGCTGAACCAATTGGGTAACCACGAATGCTGTTGTAACGTCTAAAAATCGATTACTAAGCACTACGTCTATGTTGCTTTTTTAATTATGGCGATGTGAGGCGTGGACTGCCTCAAATAGATCAAACACATGCCGTTCAATAAGCTAAATCGATCGATGGCTGTTCTGTTTTTTGGTTTGTGCTTCGAATTTGTCTGCTTGGCCAGAGTCTAATCTTTTCTCTTGTTTTGTCGTAACAGGGCAGAGAAATCTATCTTGTCCTTGTAGGCTATGGCGTCTATACGCCCACAGTAGCTGCGCGCTAAAGAATTAAAAAAACGCCGTGTTGCCTTTCATCCGTCGCAGGATAGGTATTCCGGCTTTGGAGAATGCGACATGAAACTCAATGAACTGCACGACAATCCCGGTGCCGCTAAGAAGCAAAAGCGTGTTGCTCGTGGTCCGGGTTCGGGTAAAGGCAAGACCGCTGGCCGTGGTATTAAAGGCCAGAAGTCGCGCTCCGGCGTTGCGATTGGCGGTTACGAAGGTGGCCAGATGCCCCTCTATCGTCGTTTGCCCAAGCGCGGCTTCAACAAGCCAAACCGTTTAGAATACGCGGTTGTCAATCTTGGCCTGATTGAGAAGTTTATCGGTCTTGGCAGGCTTGACGCTAAGGTAGAAATTACCGAGGACATGATTGTCGCTGCCGGTTTGACCAAATCAAAGCATGACGGTATCCGTATCCTTGCCAAAGGTGAGATTAAGACCGCCATCAAGCTGAACGTGACCGGCGCTTCTGCTTCGGCCATTGAAGCCGTTGCTGCCGCTGGTGGGGCGCTGACGGTGAAATCGGCCCGCGTCGCTGTAGAATAAGATGTTGTGAGTGGTCGTCAGAGCGCTTACATCCTAAGCTAAAGTTTTCCTGCGCCGCCGACCGGAAAACGGTTGGTGGCGTTATCGTATGAAAGAGATCTGGGTATGGCATCTGCTGCAGAGCAAATGGCGGCGAACCTGAGTTGGGGCACCCTTGGCAAGGCCGTCGAGCTTCGCCAACGCATCTTCTTTACCCTCGGTTTGTTGATGGTTTACCGACTTGGAACCTATATCCCGGTTCCGGGCATTGACGGGGCACAGCTGCGTGAATTCATGCAGGATGCGGGCGCAGGCATCGGGGGTATGCTTAACATGTTCACCGGCGGTGCGATTAGCCGTATGGGTGTCTTTGCCCTCGGAATCATGCCCTATATCTCGGCCTCGATCATCGTGCAGCTCTTGACCTCTATGGTTCCCCATCTTGAGCAAATCAAGAAAGAAGGTGAGCAGGGCCGTAAGAAGATCAACCAGTACACGCGCTACGGCACAGTCTTACTTGCTACCTTTCAGGCTTGGGGCGTTGCCGTCTCGCTTGAGGCGGGTAGCCTAGCACATGATCCGGGCCTGTTCTTCAAGTTTTCTTGCGTTATTACCCTTGTCGGAGGCACCATGTTTCTGATGTGGTTGGGTGAGCAGATCACCAGCCGCGGTATTGGCAATGGCACATCGCTTATTATCTTCGTGGGCATCGTGGCGGAAATCCCGCGCGCGCTGGTACAATTTCTCGAAAGTGGTCGTTCGGGCGTAGTTTCGCCCGCAGTCATCATCGGCGTATTCATCATGATCGTTGTTGTGATCGCCTTTGTTGTCTTTCTTGAGCGTGCGTTGCGTAAGATCCATATCCAGTATCCCCGCCGTCAGGTCGGTATGAAGATCTACGACGGCGGCTCTTCGCACCTGCCGGTCAAAGTCAATCCCGCGGGTGTCATTCCCGCGATCTTTGCTTCTTCTTTGCTTTTGCTGCCGACTACGATCTCGACGTTTTCGGGTCGGCAGACCGGCCCCGTCATGTCGACGATTCTGGCTTATTTAGGGCCGGGCCAGCCGCTGCACCTATTGTCCTTTGCGGGCATGATTGTCTTCTTTAGCTATTTCTACACTCAGAATGTTAGCTTCAAGGTTGATGACGTGGCCGAAAACCTGAAGAATCAGAACGGTTTCATTGCAGGTATCCGCCCTGGTAAGAGGACAGAGGAATATTTGGAGTATGTGGTCAACCGCATCCTTGTGCTTGGCTCGGGCTATCTTGCTTTGATTTGTCTGCTGCCGGAAATTTTGCGCAGCGAGCTTTCGATCCCGTTCTACTTCGGTGGTACCTCGGTGCTGATTGTGGTGTCGGTTACGATGGATACGATTAATCAAATTCAGTCGCATCTTTTGGCCCACCAATACGAAGGCTTGATCGAAAAATCGCAACTTCGCGGCAAAAAGCGTACCGCCTCACGGGCGCCTGCTCGTCGTTAAAGGGGGGGGGTATGGCAAATATCCTCCTTCTTGGCCCTCCCGGTGCGGGGAAGGGTACTCAAGCCAAACGTCTGGTCGACGAGCGTGGTATGGTCCAGTTGTCGACCGGCGATATGCTCCGCGATGCTAAGAGCAGTGGGACTGAGATGGGCAATCGTGTTGCTGAGGTTATGGCTAAGGGCCTGTTGGTCACAGACGAGATTGTGATTGGTTTGATCGATGAAAAGATTACCGGCGATGCTGGTCGTGGCTTCATCTTTGACGGTTTCCCGCGCACTTTGCCACAAGCTGATGCGCTTTGCGCGTTGATGATGCGCACGGGCCAGACGCTAGATGCTGTAATCGAGATGCGGGTCGATGATGCAGCACTTGTTGCCCGTATTACCGGCCGCTTTACCTGCGGTAATTGTGGTGCGGTTTATCATGATCAGACTAAGCCTACCGCTAAACTAGGTTTTTGTGATGTTTGCGGGTCGAACAACATGGTTCGTCGTGTCGATGATAATGAAGCTGCGCTACGCCAGAGGTTGATGGAATATTACAAAAAAACTTCGCCACTGATTGGTTATTACTACGCTAAAAAGCAGCTTTACACTGTGGACGGTCTGGCCGCGATGGATGTAGTGGCAGCAGCCATCGCAAAGGTACTTGACAGGCATTAGAGATGCTATGGTCAAGGTTCCCTCTGCCCTTGACGGGTGTGGTAAAAGCTTTTAAGCAACGACGTCCTGCAAGAGAATCGTTTAGCTTATATGATGCTTGGCTGGACAAATTGAATCGGTAGTTGCGTTGATTGTGACTATCAAGTTGTGAAAAAAGGTTCTGGTATCACGGAACCGCAACGAAAAGGAATAAACGCTTTGGCACGTATTGCTGGCGTAAACATCCCTACCGCGAAACGGGTTCCCATCGCCCTAACTTACATTACTGGCATTGGTCTGCACAACGCGGAGACTATTTGCAGTGCGTTGAATATCGACCAGTCGCGTCGTGTCAACCAGCTGTCCGATGGCGAAGTGCTCGCTATTCGCGAATATATTGATGCGAATTTCACGGTTGAAGGTGATCTTCGCCGCGAAGTTTCAATGAATATCAAGCGCCTGATGGACCTCGGCTGCTACCGTGGATTGCGTCATCGTAAGAACCTCCCGGTTCGCGGTCAGCGTACGCACACGAACGCACGGACCCGTAAGGGGCCGGCTAAAGCAATCGCTGGTAAGAAGAAATAAGAGGGGCATAGATCATGGCACGCGATACCAAGAACGCCGCCCGCTTGAAGAAAAAAGAACGCAAGAACATCGCTGCTGGCGTGGCGCATGTGAATTCTTCGTTCAATAACACCAAGATTCTGATTTCTGATGTGCAGGGCAATGCCATTTCGTGGTCGTCCTCGGGTACAATGGGGTTTAAGGGATCGCGCAAATCGACCCCTTATGCCGCGCAGATGGCCGCAGAAGATGCCGGTCGCAAGGCGCAGGAACACGGTGTGAAAACACTGGAAGTCGAAGTGCAGGGCCCCGGTTCGGGCCGTGAGTCGGCTTTGCGTGCGCTGGCCGCAGTGGGTTTCAATATCACGTCGATCCGTGATGTGACACCGCTTGCGCATAACGGCTGCCGTCCGCCGAAGCGCCGCCGCGTCTAAGTTATTTCTATTTGGTCGGACTGTATGATTGGTGTGGTCCGATTGACGTATTTTTGATCCTCGGGTGTCCGCTGCTTATGGACATGGGCAGTAGACTAGTATGGAGGCGACAGCATGATCCACAAGAACTGGCAAGAACTTATTAAGCCCACGCAGTTGGTGGTGCGCCCCGGCGCTGATCCGGTCCGCGTGGCGACTGTGATTGCTGAACCGCTTGAGCGTGGGTTCGGCCTGACGTTGGGCAACGCGCTGCGGCGTGTGTTAATGTCCTCGTTGCAAGGTGGCGCGATCACGAGCGTGCAAATCGACAACGTCCTGCACGAGTTTTCGTCGGTCGCGGGCGTTCGAGAAGATGTCACCGATATTGTCCTGAATCTCAAAGGCGTCAGCCTTAAGATGGAAGTTGAAGGGCCAAAGCGCCTCTCGATCTCGGCCAAGGGCCCGGGCGTCGTTACAGCTGGTGATATCTCGGAATCAAACGGGATCGAGGTTTTGAATAAAGATCATGTGATCTGCCACCTTGATCACGGCGCTGATGTGTTCATGGAACTGACTGTGAATACAGGTAAAGGCTATGTCGCCGCAGACAAGAACAAACCCGAAGATGCTCCGATTGGCCTTATTGCCATCGATGCTATCTTCTCGCCGGTCAAGAAGGTCAGCTACGAAGTCACCCCGACCCGTGAAGGTCAGGTTCTCGATTATGATAAACTGACCATGAAGATCGAAACCAACGGTGCGTTGATCCCCGAAGATGCAGTGGCCTATGCCGCGCGCATCCTTCAGGATCAATTGTCGATCTTTGTTAACTTCGACGAACCTGAATCTGCCAAATTAGGCGAAGTCGATGCAGGGCTGGAGTTCAATCCGCTCTTGCTCAAGAAAGTCGATGAGTTGGAACTGTCGGTTCGTTCGGCAAACTGCCTGAAAAATGACAATATCGTCTATATTGGTGATCTTATCCAGAAAACTGAAGCTGAGATGCTCCGCACCCCGAACTTCGGACGTAAGTCGCTCAACGAGATCAAGGAAGTGCTTTCGGGTATTGGTCTGCATCTTGGGATGGAAGTCGAATACTGGCCGCCGGAAAACATCGAAGATCTGGCCAAGCGTTTCGAGGACCAGTTCTGATCTTGTTAAAATGATGGGCTGATTGTCCACTCTACCAAATGCCTGGTTAGCCGGGGAAAACATGGGCAATCCCGCCCCAACGAAGCTAGGTCCTACGCAGGCTTGGCAATACAAAGTATAAACGTCCAGGAGACCATCATGCGTCACTCGAACGGTTATCGTAAGCTGAACCGTACACACGAACACCGCAAGGCGATGTTTGCTAACATGTCCGGTTCGCTTATCGAACACGAACAGATCAAGACTACACTGCCAAAAGCCAAAGAATTGCGTCGGATCGTCGAAAAGCTGATCACGCTCGCTAAGCGCGGTGATCTACATGCCCGCCGTCAAGCGCAGGCTGCGCTGAAGGAAGATAAACATGTTGAGCGTCTGTTTGCTATCCTCGGCCCGCGCTACCAAAACCGTCAGGGCGGTTATATTCGTATTATGAAAGCCGGCTTTCGCTATGGGGATATGGCTCCGATGGCGATCATTGAACTTGTTGATCGCGATATCTCTGCCAAAGGCGCTGCCGACCGCGCTCGCACTGAAGCGGCGGACGCTAGTGAAGAATAAACAGCCCTGTTAGCTTTTGGGACATCTTTTGGATCAGCCCGCTTCGGCGGGCTTTTCTTTTGCTTGGTTTTGGTAATCTTCTGCTTTGATAGTATAGGATCTGACGTGTTCGGGCGATCGATCCGTTGTGTGCGTGCAAGTCCTTGCGGTTGGGTTTCCGTTTCTGACCTTTTAACCCGTCGATCCTGTCGTTAATCTTGCCCCCATGACAGATCTTTTCGACAGTATTTCTAACGCTACCTCCGAAGGCCCGCGTCCGCTGGCCGACTGTTTACGCCCACGTGCGCTGGGGCAGGTTATCGGGCAGAGACATGTTTTGTCGCCGGAAGGGCCGCTTGGCGCGATGCTGGCTGCAAAAAGTTTGTCCTCGCTTGTTCTTTGGGGACCGCCCGGCGTAGGCAAAACGACAATTGCCCGTTTACTGGCCGATGAAACAGACCTCGTCTTTGTACAGATTTCGGCTATCTTCACCGGTGTGCCTGACCTCAAGAAGGTGTTCGAACAGGCCCGCATCCGTCGCCAAAACGGGCAGGGGACGCTTCTCTTTGTAGATGAAATCCACCGCTTTAATAAGGCGCAGCAAGATGGTTTCCTGCCGCATATGGAGGATGGCACTATCCTTTTGGTTGGTGCAACTACCGAAAACCCCAGTTTTGAGCTGAACGCAGCGCTTCTGTCGCGTGCGCAAGTGATCGTGCTGGAACGGTTGAGTTTGACAGATTTGGAGCACATGGCGCAGCGGGCGGAAAAGGAGTTGAATCGCAACTTGCCGCTTACCGTTGAGGCACGCGAGGCGCTTTTGGAAATGGCTGATGGCGATGGTCGTGCCCTTCTGAACCTGATTGAACAGGTGATGGTCTGGAAGACCGATAAACCGCTGGATCGTTCACAACTGGCGACCCGTCTAATGCGGCGGGCGGCACGATACGATAAATCTGGTGATGAGCACTACAATCTGATTTCTGCGTTACACAAATCTATCCGCGGGTCCGATCCTGATGCAGCGCTTTATTGGTTTTCTCGTATGCTCGAAGGCGGAGAAGATCCCCGTTTTCTTGCTCGGCGTCTGACGCGGATGGCGGTCGAGGATATCGGGTTGGCTGACCCGCAGGCGCAAGAGATTTGTCTGCAAGGCTGGCAGACTTATGAACGACTTGGTAGTCCCGAAGGAGAACTGGCGCTTGCGCAAGCGGTAGTTTATCTTGCTCTCGCTCCGAAATCGAATGCGCTCTATATGGCCTATAAAGCTGTTCGTGTCGCAGCACGGGAAACTGGCAACCATGCGCCGCCCAAACACATATTGAACGCGCCAACCCGTATGATGAAGGAGATCGGCTACGGCTCGGGTTATGCCTATGATCATGATCAGGAAGACGGCTTTTCTGGACAGGATTATTTTCCCGATGGCATGAAACGTTCGGTCTGGTATGTGCCGCTGGAACGTGGGTTCGAGCGCGAGTTGAAAAAGCGGATTGAGTATTTTGCCAAGCTTCGTGCCAAGAGACAGGGTCAAGCTTAGTACGGAGATCTACGTGCTTATATCACCTGTGTATTGGTAAATCTCCTGTATCGGTTGACAAATCCTCCCCGTAGGCCGACAGACAGCTATGATTTTTACCCTGTCTAAACTTGCCGTTGCAGTCCTCTGCGCGGCCATTGTTCTCGGAGCCCTGATATGAGTGGCGTCAAACTTCTGACTGTATCCGAAGACGAGGGTGAACAGCGCTTCGATCGCTGGTTCAAACGGCGTTTTCCTCAGATCACTCAAGGTGCCGTCGAAAAGATGTGCCGCACGGGGCAGGTGAGGGTAGATAGTGCAAGGATCAAAGCTGCCGACCGTATTGTTCCTGGGCAAACCGTAAGGGTTCCTCCGCTGCCTGATAGAGAAGCACCATCGCGTCCCAAGACGGATGGTGTAAGTGCTCAAGATACAAAGATGATTCAAGATTGCATTGTCTTTAAAGACGAGCATATGATTGTCATCAACAAGCCGCCCGGCTTACCGAGCCAAGGTGGTTCGGGGCAAGGTGACCGCCATGTTGATGGTCTGACTGAGGCGCTGAAGTTTGGCTATAAAGACCGTCCGAAACTGGTGCACCGTCTGGATAAGGACACTTCGGGTCTTTTGATGCTCGCTCGTACCGACCGTGTGGCGCGGGGTCTGTCTGAAGCGCTGCGGCATCGTAACACACGCAAAATCTATTGGGCAGCGGTGGCAGGAGTTCCAAACCCGCGTAAAGGGTCGATTAAATATGGTTTGATGAAGGCTCCGGGTCATGGGAAACGGGGCGAGGGTGAAAAGATGGTCTGTGTCCATCCGGCCAAGATGGACGAATATCCCGATGCAAAACGGGCACATACAGATTTTTTCACGCTTTGGTTCCTT
Source organism: Paracoccaceae bacterium (assembly GCA_020852535.1). GTDB lineage: Bacteria > Pseudomonadota > Alphaproteobacteria > Rhodobacterales > Rhodobacteraceae > Paragemmobacter. The sequence goes on from JADZAO010000014.1 coordinate 19,158, forward strand.
GGTACCCGTCTGTCGTGGATGGCGCTTGAACCTGTTACGGGCCGTACGCATCAGTTGCGTGCCCATATGGCCGAGATTGGTCATCCGATTCTTGGCGATGGAAAATATGGTGGTGGTGAACAAGAGAATATGGGCGACGGTTGGGGAGCTTCGATCGGTGGTGACTTTAGCCGCAAGTTGCATCTTCACGCCCGGATGTTGACTGTGGAACATCCGATCACCAAGAAGATGATGACTTTTACTGCCCCTTTACCCGATCATATGGCGCGTACTTGGAAAACTTTGGATTGGAAGGAAAACGACGTGCCGGTCGACCCTTTCGAGGTGTTCAAGTGAGTGCATGGAAAGCTAAGCGTTTCTGGAAGAAAGCATTGGTCGAAGCGGTCGAAGGCGGTTTCACCATTCGGCTTGATAGAGGTTTTGTGAAGACCCCGGCCAAGGCACTGTTTGTGGTGCCGACACGGGGTTTGGCCGATGCTATCGCTGCCGAGTGGGAAGCGCAAAGCGGTTTGGTCAAGCCGGAAACAATGCCTTTTACGCGTTTTGCTAATTCGGCGCTGGATAAGATTGTTCCGCAATTTGATGCAGTGGTCGACATGTTGGCAGCTTACGGCAGTACTGATCTTTTGTGTTATCGCGCGATTGGGCCTGACGCATTGGTGGAGCGTCAGGCTCTCGCATGGGATCCTTTACTTGATTGGTCCGCGCAAGCTCTTGACGCGCCGCTCGTTTCTAGTGCCGGGGTTATGTATTTAGCACAACAGTCTGAATCGCTTGAACGGTTGCACGGGCTAGTTGCGGATTTAGACCCTTTCCAGCTTGCTGCGTTTCATGATTTGGTCTCGATCTCTGGCTCGTTGGTTCTGGCTTTTGCGGTCACACGCGGTAGGTTGACTGCGTCCGAGGCTTGGGCTTTGTCGCGCATCGACGAGGCGTGGCAAGTCGAACAATGGGGCGAGGATGAAGAGGCTGCCGCTTTTGAGGCTGTTCGCGAGGCCGACTTACTGCAAGCTGAGCGTTTTTATGCATTGTGTGGCTGACAATGCAGTTTATTTTTTGTGATGGGGTGTTCAAAATACACCGTGGAACCGGCGCATATGATAGGATGATTGTTCTGGCTGTGTGGTTAGATGTATCTAAAAGCTTGGTCCGGCGAGACCGATCAGCAGCAGGGTTTGCGTGCTAGGTGGCAGGTTATCGTCCGTCTTGGTATGGAAAATTCCCAAAACTTCAAGGTAATGCGCGGCAGGGTTTGGGGAAGGATCACCGCTTGATGCGGGTTTTGACAAGCGGTTTGGTTGAGCGGATTTGGCTGCCTGCGCCGTGGTCGGTGAAGAGTTCTATCAGGCAGGCGTTGGGTACGCGTCCGTCGAGAATGGTGACGGCGTGGACGCCTTCCTTTAGGGCGTCGAGGGCGGTTTCGGTTTTGGGGATCATGCCGCCACTAATGGTACCATCGGAGATCATAATGAGGATTTCCTCAGGGGTGCTCGAGGTCATGATCTCGCCTTTGGAATTTTTGATACCCGAAACATCAGTGAGGAGGAGTAAGCGCTCGGCCTTTAGGGCACCTGCGATTGCGCCTGCTGCAGTGTCCCCGTTGACGTTGAAGGTTTCATTATCGGCCATACCTGTTGCGACGGGAGCTACCACGGGGATGATGCCGGCATTGTAGAGATCGCGCAGGACTTGCACGTTCATTTTGATGGGGCGCCCCACAAAACCGAGTTCTGGATCGTCGGCTTCGCAGACCATTAGGTCGTCGTCTTTTCCAGAAATGCCAACGGCGCGTCCGCCTGCGTCCATGATGGCTTGTACGATGCGCTTATTGACGAGGCCCGAGAGGACCATCTCAACCACCTGCACGGTGGCCTTGTCGGTGACCCGTTTTCCCCGCAAAAATTTGGATTTAATGCTAAGCTTTTCAAGCATTTCGTTAATCATCGGCCCGCCGCCTTGAACTACGATGGGGTTCATGCCGAATTGTTGCATCAGTACGATGTCTCTGGCGAATTCGGCCATTGCAGCGTCGTCGCCCATCGCGTTTCCGCCGAATTTCACCACTACTACGGCGCCCGAATAGCGTTGGATGTAGGGTAGGGCTTCGGAGAGCATCTTGGCGGTGAAAGCTGCGTCGGACATGGAATTTATTTGCGGTTTCATAGGGCCTCGCGTGGGCAATTCTCTATGCTTGCTTAGACCTATGGGACCGGTCTGCCAAGCGGCTTTGCGGATGTGATTTTGTTTTATGCTCTGACCCGTCGTTCTATATCTTGCTCGTTGATATCAAGTTAAACGGGCCGCAGCATTTGTGAGCGGGGAATCCTCAACGCACAGATGATGCAGATATGTATGCACAACACATTGATATTCGTTTACGGGTTCGCTGCAAAAACTATAGCGACGTGCGTTAATTTTAACGCGGGCTGACGCCTTATTCTAGTGCCG
>JADZAO010000015.1 GCA_020852535.1 Paracoccaceae bacterium
ACAAGACCCTTACGTCACAGCATGTCTAACCGCGCAGCTTTTATTGAACGAGGAGAGTGCGGTCAGGAGATGGTTTATATCGGTATTGGAATGCAGCGGTTTGAGGGTGAACATTACACATTGAGGCTGATGTTTCTGGTGGTGTTTTTGCGTTACGGGTGATTGTGTTACAAAAAAAACGTAGAGTGCGATGTGCCGTTGAATAATAAGGTGCGTTGCTCATGCGGTGTATATGTGGCAAGAAAATATGGATGTTAGTAGACGGATGAGTTCAAATATGAGCGACTTTTTGAGCCGTCGCATAATGATGGTCAATACGCAGGTCCGCCCTTCGGACGTAACGAAGTTTGTGATCATTGAAGCCATGCTTGCGGTGCCGCGCGAGGTATATGTGCCCGTTGCGATGCGCGAGGCCGCTAATATGGGTGAGAACATTGAAATCGCGCAGGATCGTGTGATTCTGGAAGCACGCAGCTTCGCCAAGATGATGGATGTGCTTGATGTGCAGCTTGGGGAGAGGGTTCTCGATCTTGGCTGCGGTTTGGGTTATTCGACGGCAGTGATTGCGCGTCTGGTCGATGCCGTGGTCGCGGTTGAGGAGAATGAGGCGCTGGCCGTCGAGGCACAGTGCAAGTTGTCTGCTGAGGGCGTGGATAATGCTGCGATTCTGAATGGCCCGCTAGTTGCGGGTGCCGCCAAGCATGCGCCTTTTGATGTGATTACTATTCAAGGCGGGGTTGAGGTTGTGCCCGATGCGCTGGTCGCGCAGCTGCGCGAAGGCGGACGAATTGGGGCGATTTTTATCGAAGGGGCCTTGGGGGTTGCTCGGGTTGGTTACAAGATCAATGGTGTCTTGGTATGGCGCTATGCCTTTAACGCGGCGGCACCCTTGCTACCCGGATTTGCGAAAAAACGTAGCTTCGTCTTGTGATTTTTAGTGCTGTGTCCGGCAAGAGGTGTGGCGTGTTTGATGCGCAATATTCGCAAGCTTGATCTAGGCGCATGCTATGGCAGTGCGGGCTTTAGAATAAGCTATCTTACCGTAATTTATATGAAAACGAAAAACGATCAGGCGGCTTCGGCCTGATCGCATTCTATTGCATGGCGACGTTCGGATTCTTCGCGCGATAGTGCGCCCGATGTGCGGACGCCTTTTGCAACGAAATCCATTAAACCCTTCACGACCCGTTCGTTTGGGTCTATGCCTGCGCAAGACAACACTTCGCGCCCGTCGCGCGAACGTGCCCAGCGAGCGATCTGTTCAGGGCCGTTGCCATATTTCTTATCGTCGGCAATAGCATCGTCTAGTGCCGCTAAAACGACGGCCGCGAACAGCTTACGGGCACGCTGCCCCTGTTCGTAGTTGAAGGCCGTGCCGTCAACGAAATCGACCATCTCGGCGTTCCTTATTCTTGCCTTTGTTCTATACGACACAGGACGAATATGACCACTTAGTCACGATTCGGTACTGCATTGTCGGAATGATAGCTATATATTACGCTTATAGATATCACAGTTGCGCTATCGTATCTAGTCGTCTTGTTTCTTAAAGATGGAAAAATATAGGTAGCGCTAATTTTTTCAACCTTTTGATACAGTTTTTTCATCATTGCAAAGATTGATTGCAATGAAATTATTCGGCGTGATGTTGAAGTATGACGGTGTGTGGCTGGCCGTTAGCCATGTGCTCATCACTGGTTTTTATACCAAGATTCTGCCTTGGTTGACTTAAATTATGCCAAAGTCGACTGCATGATGCTGAGTGTGGGGTATGACGTGGTCGGAGGTGGCAGCGATGCGATCATTCTTGAGCCGGAAGTTTATTTTGTGACGCATTAAGGCTTTACGATGGCTGATCTTGGTCGAGTGTGACAGAGGCTGTGCCCGCCAGAAGTGGGTATTTGGCACGGTCTAGGCGTAAATAGGCGATGGCGCGGTTGCCAGAGCGGGTGAAGAGTGTTCCGGCAGGTTTGCCATCGGTGGTGGTGATCTCAGTTCCTGTTGTGGCTTCGCCTTCCAGATGGACGCGTACCAGACCTTTCTTCAATTCGCTTTTGTGTTTCATGCGTGCGGTCACTTCTTGACCAATATAACAGCCCTTTCGGAAGTCGACACCGTGTAGTCGCTCGAATCCACTTTCCAGAATATAGCTGTCGTCGACCAGCAGTTCGATCCCGCTTTCGGGGATGACATGCTGTACGCGGATTGCATCCCAGTCAAAAGCGGGGGCTGTTCCAGATTGTTTGCTATAGAGGCGCCAGCCCATGGCAGGGTGGCGTGGGTCGAGTAGGGCTGTAGGCGGACGCTCGCCCAGTCCGCGTTGTACATGAAGTGGCGAGGGGGTCATTTGTACATCGGCGCGCAGACGGTACATGTTCAACTTTTGGATGGTCGGGGCCGACAGTGTTTCATGAATATCGATCAGCAGAGTGCCATCGGGGAGGCGGGCTACGAAGAAATCGGCTAGATACTTGCCCTGTGGTGTCAGAAGAGCGGTCAAGATCAGCCCTGTGCCACTGGCCAACGGTAGAACATCGTTTGACACTACGCCTTGCAAGAAGGTGAGGGCATCGTCTCCTGTCACCGTCCAGAGCACTCGTCCATGTGTCGCTTCGCCTTGCATCGTTCTTCCTTGGGCTGAAATTGGTATAGGCTGGCGTAAAGCTCGTCCGCCGCTAACAGATTGTTATTCTCTCAACCGTAGGACGGTAAATCGTAACTTCGTGAACGGGGCGCATAATTACGCTACTTATGGCCGCTTGTTTGCACAAATGTTCGGTGACTCGTGTGGTGCCGCATAGCAAAATATTGTGTTTTTGCTTCACCAAAGCGCGTTTTACATCTATCATTTGTGTGACAGGTGGATGAAAGAGTTATGATAAGCCCAATAAGTTGCCGCACACTGGATCGCAGACCTGTTGTTGGTATCATTGGTAACATGAACCTCCTAGATGATGAATATCCTGTGTATGCTAGTGGACTGGTGAACTCCGAAGCCGTGGCGCAATTGGCAGGTTGTTTGCCACTGATTATTCCGTCTGACCCGCGCTTCGTATCGGTGGCTGAATTGTTAGACCTTTGCGACGGTTTTCTGCTGACGGGGGGTCGTCCCAATGTGCATCCTAGCGAATATGGTGAGGAGGAAACGCCTGCGCATGGATGTTTTGACCGTTGCCGTGATGCGATTACCCTGCCGTTGATCCGCGCCTGCGTTGAACGGGGGCAGCCTTTCCTTGGTATCTGCCGCGGTTTCCAGGAGGTGAATGTGGCGCTTGGTGGCACGTTGTATCCGGAAATTCGCGATTTGCCGGGGCGGATGAATCACCGTATGCCGACCGATGGCACGCTGGACGAGAAATTTGCCCTGCGCCATTCTGTATCCTTTGTCGAGGGTGGGGTGTTTCACCGTCTGATGGGCGTGTCTGAGGTGATGACTAACACGCTACACGGTCAGGGTATTGCCCGTCCGGGTGAGCGGATTGTGATTGATGGCTACGCGCCGGATGGTACGCCGGAAGCTATCTACGTCAAAGATGCTCTAGGGTTCACCCTGTCGGTGCAGTGGCACCCCGAGTGGAACGCTGTGGGAGATCCTGTTTCGCGCCCCTTGTTTACTGCCTTTGGTGCAGCTGTGTCGGCTTGGGCATCCGGCGCTTAGCCTGTTGGAGTACCTGACTTTTTAGTTCTTTGTCTTAGGTGGGACGACCAAGGTAGGCTGTATGTTGGTCATTTTTAGTTTTAACGCGTGCATGGCGTTAGGGACTATGGTCGTTGTGTCGGTGGTGGGAGGGTTAGTTTGGTGGGCATCAACCTGTCGCGTTTTAGATGACCTTTGTGCTACCTTTGCCGATGTCGTTTAATGCATAATAAGCTGAGCGATTTGTTGTCTAGGTAGATGATCCTCTGCGGCATGTCATATATTACGCAGACTGCCGTGAACTCGGTGATAAAATTTTAGGTTTTGGATCGTTATTGTGGCGTAGATTGTTTGCTTGTGGTGTCGTGAATAATGGACAGATTGCGGATTTTTGTGTGATTGGTTTTGTCACTCTTTGCTAGGATCTGAAGAACAAATATTTGCGCTTGGATGTGGCGCAGCGCAGAGATGTCCTAGGACATGCATATTGGGGACGCTTGAGTTGTTAGTGCTGTGTTTTGTAGTGTTTGTTTGCCTGGTCTGGTTGATGGTATATGCGCGAGTGGAGGCGTTGGTCGTTTTGGGCTTGGATTGACGGCGCTGGCCAATGTAGTCGTGAATGTGCATTGTGATGTTTTGGTTGGTAGCAAGGGGTGTGTTCCGTTTGAGACGCAATCCGATCTATTGGGGTGATGTGCCCCTTTTCTTGGCGTCGATTGTGTGGTGGGACGTGTCGCCTATTTCGCCGCGGTTATTATTGTTTATGCCGGGGATCTGCGAGTGGTTTATCAAAGAGCAGGAAGTGTTGTTCTTGTCGCCAAATTTGTGGAATGGTCCATCTGTGTGCGGCGGTGGCTCTTAAAGGGGCTGAAAAGGTTTGAAATACTGTTGCGCATTGTTAAGTTGCGTTAGGCATAATCTTACGGGAGAAGTAGCGTGAAGATCGGGGCACCCAAAGAGATACTCGAAGGCGAGAACCGCGTCGCTATGACGCCGGATTCGGCTATTGCGCTGGCCAAGCTTGGGCATACCTGTGTCATTGAAAGTGGCGCCGGCGTGAAAGCGGGCTTTTCCGATGTTGCTTACAAGGCCGCAGGAGTTGAGGTGGTGAAGACCGCTTCTGCGCTTTTTAAGGCCGCTGATGTGGTTGTTAAAGTGCGCGGGCCAAAACCTAAGGAAGCAAGGATGCTTCGGCAGGGTCAGACTCTTATTAGTTTCTTTTGGCCTGCCCAGAACACTGATCTTTTGGACACCTGTAAAGCGCAGGGGTCTACTGTTGTCGCTATGGACATGGTGCCGCGTATCAGCCGTGCTCAGAAGATGGACGCGTTGTCGTCGATGGCAAATATCGCAGGCTATCGTGCTGTGATTGAGGCAGGTAATAATTTTGACCGATTTTTTACTGGACAGGTAACGGCTGCGGGCAAGGTTCCGCCCGCAAAGGTGCTGATAGTCGGCGCAGGTGTGGCGGGTCTTTCTGCTATTGGTACGAGCGTTTCACTGGGCGCGATTGTTTATGCCTTTGACGTGCGGCCTGAGGTGGCCGAGCAGATTGAATCGATGGGGGCAAATTTTGTCTTCCTTGAATTTGAGCCCACACAAGATGGTGCGGCGACCGGTGGCTATGCAGCCCCGTCTAGTCCCCAGTTCCGTAAAAAGCAGATCGCCAAGTTCCGCGAGATGGCGCCTGATATTGATATTGTCATTACTACCGCCTTGATTCCCGGGCGTCCCGCGCCGAAGCTTTGGACCGAGGACATGGTTAAGCTGATGAAGCCGGGTTCGGTTATCGTCGATTTGGCGGCCGAACGTGGTGGCAATTGCGATTTGACTGTACAGGACCAGAAGATTGTGACCGATAATGGCGTGACCATCGTCGGCTACACGGATTTTCCCAGTCGGATGGCGGCACAAGCATCGACGCTTTATGCCACTAATATCCGCCACATGCTGACGGATCTGACGCCCAAGAAGGACGGCACGATTTTTCACAATATGGAAGACGATGTGATCCGAGGTGCGACAGTCATCCATGAGGGTTCTATTACTTTCCCTCCGCCGCCGCCGAAGATTGCGGCTATTGCCGCAGCAAAGCCGAAAGAGAAGCTTAAGGAACTGACGCCTGAGGAAAAGCGGGCAGCAGAAACTGCGGCGTTTAAAGAACAGACGCGCAATCAGGTTGGCATGCTTGTGATCGGGGGGGGGCTGATCCTGCTCGCGGGTCTTTATGCGCCTGCGAGCTCCGTATCGCACTTTATCGTTTTCGTGCTGTCGGTCTATGTTGGTGTGCAGGTGATCTGGAACGTTTCGCACAGTCTACACACGCCTTTGATGTCTGTAACCAATGCGATTTCGTCAATCATCATTCTTGGGGCGTTGATGCAGATCGGGTCGGGCAACTGGTTGGTTGTTATCCTCTCTGCGCTGTCGGTCCTTATGGCTGGTATTAATATTTTTGGGGGTTTCATGGTGACGCGTCGCATGCTTGCCATGTTCCAGAAGTCGTAAGGGAGTCACGCGATGGAATATGGATTCACTGCTGCCGCCTATGTTGTTGCGGTTGTTCTTTTCATCCAGTCCCTTGGTGGTCTGTCGGGGCAGGAAAGTGCCAAGCGGGCGGTCTGGTACGGGATCGTGGGGATGGCGTTGGCGGTTGCCACTACACTGGTGGGCCCCGGTGCGGGTAACTGGCTGATATCACTGATCATGGTTGCCGTTGGCGGCGTGATCGGTTGGTATGTGGCTCAGCGCGTCCAGATGACTGAGATGCCGCAGCTTGTGGCTGCGATGCACTCACTCGTTGGTCTGGCCGCGGTCTTTATTGGTTATAATACCCATATTGAACTTGGTCGCGTCATGGGTATGGACGAGGCAGCGCGTGCCGCGCTCGACGGTTTTGCAGCTCTTGTGGCGCATAAATCGGGTGCTGAGATTTCGATCCTGCGGGTGGAAACTTTCCTAGGCGTGTTCATCGGGGCGGTCACATTTACCGGCTCGGTTATCGCCTTTGGAAAGTTGGCGGGTAAGGTGGATGGTAAGGCTAAGAAACTGCCAGGCGTTCATGTGCTCAAGGCGGGTGTTGCGCTAATTTTACTACTGCTGTTTGTCTATCTCCAAAGTGGTTCGTCTCTGGCGCTGATCGCTATGACGTTGGCTGCTTTCTTCATCGGCTACCAAGTGATTATGGGAATCGGCGGGGCGGATATGCCTGTTGTGGTGTCGATGCTGAATAGTTATTCTGGCTGGGCGGCTGCGGCTATTGGCTTTTCGTTGTCGAATGACCTCTTGATTGTGGTCGGCGCGCTGGTGGGCTCTTCGGGTGCAATCCTTTCCTACATTATGTGCAAGGCGATGAACCGATCGTTCATTTCGGTAATTCTTGGTGGTTTTGGTGGTCCCATCGGCCCCACGATGGAGGTGACCGGTGAACAGATTTCTATTGACGCAGAAGGAGTTGCCGCAGCACTTAATGATGCGGATTCTGTTATAATCATTCCAGGCTACGGTATGGCTGTGGCACAAGCGCAGCAAACGGTTTCGGAACTGACGCGCAAACTGAGGGCCAAGGGTAAGACCGTGCGTTTCGCGATTCATCCAGTTGCTGGGCGTCTGCCGGGGCATATGAACGTGCTTCTGGCCGAGGCGAAGGTGCCTTACGATATTGTTCTGGAAATGGATGAGATCAACGATGACTTCTCTAACACGGATGTTGCCATCGTCATTGGTTCGAACGACATCGTGAACCCCGCAGCTCAGGAAGATCCTAACAGCCCTATTGCCGGTATGCCGGTTCTGGAATGCTGGAAAGCAAAACAGGTCTTTGTGTCGAAACGCGGGCAGGGCACCGGTTATTCAGGCATTGAGAACCCACTGTTCTTCAAAGAAAATACGCGGATGTTCTATGGCGATGCGAAGAAGTCTCTAGATGCATTGCTGCCGATGATTGACTGAGGTTTTGAGCCGTTAACGATTTTTTCTGAAAAAGCATACGTCCGCGCCGGAAACGGAAGTATCTGGTCCCGCTGCAAGGTAGGGCCAGATATTTTTTCGCAACAAGCCCATGTTATGCTCGCGTATTTCTGCAATTTCACGAAGATGAAGCCCAGTCCGCACTACGCCTTTGTGAACGAGTTACATGCGCTATCCTTCAGTGCAATCGCTCTGCTAGGTATTTTCAGGTAGCATTAGTGTAGTTCAGGTTTGCAAATTTAGTTAATTTTCCAGAGCGTAAAACGGTTGGTTTCAACCCCCGGTATGGCTCATATGGCGGATCATCTGACCGGTGATAGACTGGCGAGAATAGTCAAAATCGTGGCCTTTTGGTTTGCGTCCGATGGCGTCGTGAATTGCTTGTTTCACCATTGTATCGTCGGAGCTGGCCCGCAGGGGCGTGCGCATGTCGGCCATGTCTTCTTGACCAAGGCACATGTAAAGCCTGCCCGTGCAGGTGAGGCGGACACGGTTGCAGGATTCGCAGAAGTTATGACTAAGGGGTGTGATGAAACCGACTTTTTGGCCGGTCTCTAGGATGCGTACATAACGGGCGGGGCCGCCGGTGCGCTCGTCAAGGTCGATCAGGCTGAAGCGTTCGGCCATGCGAGCGCGAAGGTCTTTGAGTGACCAGTATTGGTCGAGCCTGTTCTCGTTGCCGAGGTCCCCCATCGGCATCACCTCGATAAAGGTGAGGTCATGATCTTCACGTTCACACCATTTGAGGAGAGAAAAAAGTTCGTCCTCATTAAGGCCTTTTAGTGCTACAGTGTTGATCTTGACGCGTAGGCCTGCGGCTTTTGCTGCTTCAATTCCGTCTAGTACTTGGCCGAGACGGCCCCATCTCGTGATATCTGCAAATTTTTGTTCGTTGAGCGTGTCGAGTGAGACGTTGACGCGTTTGATGCCACAGTCGGTCAGTTCGGCGGCGTATTTGCGAAGTTGCGAGCCGTTTGTGGTGAGGGTGAGTTCGTGCAGAGCGCCGCTTGTAATATGGCGGGACATGGCTCGGAAGAAGGTCATGATGTTTTTGCGCACCAGTGGCTCACCGCCCGTGATGCGTAGTTTTTTGATTCCCAAGTGGATGAAGATTGAGCAGAGGCGGTCGAGTTCTTCTAGTGTGAGTAGGTCGGCTTTTGGCAGGAAGGCCATGTCCTTAGCCATGCAATAGATGCAGCGGAAATCACAGCGGTCTGTGACCGAGACCCGCAGATACGAGATCGGGCGGGAAAAGGTATCAATGAGTGGTCCTATCTGGTTGGCCATAATTCATAACTAAGAACTTGCCGATGGACCCGCAAGCGTTGAATCATCGGTTTATCGGTTCAGTTTGCGTTCATTCTACTGTGACCGATTTTGCAAGATTGCGAGGCTGATCGACATCAGTGCCCTTGGCGATGGCTGTGTGATAGGCGAGGAGTTGGGCAGGTACTGCATAGAGGATCGGGGCAAAGGCGGGGGGCATTTCGGGCATGGTTAGGGTTTTCCAAGTACCTGTGCCTGCCTCGGCTACGCCTTGGGCATCAGAAATCAGCATCACCTTGCCGTTGCGTGCCATGACTTCTTGCATGTTCGATACGGTCTTGTCGAAAAGCGCGTCGCGCGGAGCCATGACAATCACGGGAACTGCGGCGTCGATTAAGGAGATGGGACCGTGTTTTAATTCGCCAGATGCGTAACCTTCGGCGTGTATATAGCTGATTTCCTTTAATTTTAAGGCGCCTTCGAGGGCGAGTGGGAACATCGCCCCGCGTCCGAGAAAGAGGATGTCCTGAGCCTTGGCCAGATCGTCGGCGATAGTCGCGATGGTCGTTGAAAGCGACAACGCGTTGTTTATAAGACCTGGTAGGTTGCGCAAGGCTTGTAGATGTGCGGTGAGGGTCGTGGCGTCGATGTTGCCACGGTCGAGGGCTGCTTTCAGTGCTAGCAAGGCCAACACCGTTAATTGGCAGGTGAAGGCCTTGGTTGAGGCGACTCCGATTTCTACGCCAGCAAGAATGGGTAGTGACAGGTCGCTTTCGCGAGCGATGGATGAGGTCGAAACGTTTACGACCGATACGACCCGAGCGACTTTGTTACGCGTATAGCGCAGGGCGGCCAATGTGTCGGCGGTTTCGCCTGACTGGCTGACGAAGAGCGCCCATGAGTGGGGAGATAGGGGAGGCTCGCGGTAGCGGAATTCGGAAGCCACGTCGATTTCGGCAGGTAGGCCCGCGATCTGTTCGAACCAGTATTTTGCTACATGGCAGGCGTAGGAAGCCGTGCCACAGGCGACCATCGTAATGCGGTCGACAGTTGAGAAGTCGATACCCTCAGGCAGGCACAGCTCGCCCTTATCCGTGGTGTAATGCTTGAGCGCATCGGTGATGACTACGGGTTGTTCGGCAATTTCCTTGGCCATGAAATGCTTGTAACCGGCTTTTTCGACACGCGTTTCCTCAACCTGGATGCGGGTTTTTGGACGGTTGACGCGGCGGTTCTCAGCGTCGAAGATTTCAGCGCCCTTGCGGGTGATTACGGCCCAATCCCCTTCTTCTAGATAGGTGATACGGTCGGTCATTGAGGCCAGCGCGATGGCATCGGAACCGACGAACATCTCGCCTGCGCCATGACCGATAACGAGTGGGCTGCCCTTGCGGGCGGCGATTATTAGGTCGTCATGGCCGTCAAAGAGGAAACAGAGCGCGAAAGCACCGCGCAGGCGTTGGAGTGTTGCGTGAGCAGCCGCGACCGGTGTCATGCCAGAATCCATGAAGCGTTGCGCGAGAAGGACGATGGTTTCGGTGTCGGTTTGGGATTCTTGTGTGTAGCCACTGGCAGCGAGATCTTCGCGGAGATCAAGGAAATTTTCGATAATGCCGTTATGAACTACAGCTACGGGGCCTGCTTTGTGTGGATGGGCATTGGTTACGGTGGCTGCACCATGCGTTGCCCAGCGGGTGTGGCCGATGCCAGCTTTTCCGGCTAAGGGTTCATAGACCAGCAGGTCGGACAGGTTCACTAGCTTTCCTACAGCGCGGCGGCGGTCAAGACGGCCTGCGTTGACGGTGGCGATGCCTGCGGAGTCATAGCCGCGATATTCGAGGCGCTTAAGCGCTTCTACCAGCAGGGGGGCAGCTTCGTGATTGCTTAGGACGCCTATAATTCCACACATTCATATATCATCCTTTTTGATGGCCTTGATGGCGCGTAGGCGTTCGTAGAGTTTGGTGGCAAGGCCGGATTTGTTGACTTGGCGGGCACGACCAATGGCGAGTGCTTCGGCGGGTACGTCTTGGGTGATGACCGATCCGCTGGCGGTTAGCGCGCCGTCACCGACGGTTACTGGGGCGACCAGCATGGTGTCGGAGCCGATGAAGACGCGTTTTCCGATGTGGGTGCGGTGTTTCATTACACCATCGTAGTTGCATGTCACGGTGCCAGCGCCGATATTGGTGAAATCTCCCACGTTCGCATCCCCGATGTAGCTCAGGTGGCCGACTTTCACGCCTTCGTTGAGGACGGAGTTCTTGATTTCTACGAAGTTGCCGATATGGACATACTCGGCCAGTTCTGCGCCGGCGCGGAGACGGGCAAAAGGTCCGACATCAGCGCCACGGCTGATATGGCAGTCTTCGAGATGGCAGAATGCTTTGATCTCGGCTTCAGATTCGATGGTGACGCGGGGGCCAAAGACTACATTCGGGCCGATGACTGCATCGCGGCCGATGGTGGTGTCTAGCGCAAAGAACACGGTTTCAGGGGCGATAAGGGTGACGCCATTCTCAAGCGCCTTGGTGCGGGCGTTGGTTTGAAAAGCGGCTTCGGCTTTTGCAAGTTCGGCGCGGGTGTTGATGCCCATTGTTTCGGCCTCGTCACAAAGGACGAGACCAGCTGAAAGCCCTTCGGCACGGGCGAGGGCGATGATGTCAGTTAGGTAGTATTCACCTGCGGTGTTGGTATTGCCTACTTTGTGGCAGAGATGAAATAGGGTTGCCGCATCGGCGCAGATCACGCCAGAATTACAAAGGGTTATCGCGCGTTCTTCCTGATTGGCATCTTTATATTCGACGATGCGCTCAAGTGTGTCGTCCTTGGCTATAAGTCGTCCGTAGCGCCCCGGATCGACGGCGTTGAAACCCAGCACGACCACCGCGTGACGTTTACGCGCATCTAGCATGGCTGCAAGCGTTTGGGTGCGCACGAAAGGCGTGTCTCCGTAAAGCACGATGGTGTCACCGGTGGCACCCGCCATTGCTGTTTCGGCCTGTAAGACAGCATGGGCGGTACCGAGCTGTTTTGTCTGATGTGCGATCAGGGCGGTGTCATCGAAGGCGCGAGCGGCTTTGCTCACGGCCTCGGAACCGTGGCCTGTGACGACGACAATACGTTCGGGGTCGAGCGCCTGACCTGCCGCCATCGCATGATGCAGTAGGGGTGCGGCACCGAGACGATGCAGCACCTTGGGTAGATCGGAATTCATTCGTGTGCCTTGTCCTGCGGCTAGAATGATGAGCGAAATCTGCATGCTGCTCCTTTCTTTATTGTTGCGCTCGTTTTACGCCCAAAGGACGGTTCTGCAAAGGGCAGCTTTTCACATGAGGTTACGTGGTGTTGCAAGAAAAACGGACGGGAGATTTTGACCTTGACGGTACGTTGGTTAATATTTCGGCGAATTTTATGGCTGCGGCCAATGCCTTTTTTCGCAGTCTAGGGCATGGTGACATGCTTGGTGCAGACAATACGCCGACCGTTTTTCATGGCGGGGAGAGCATGTAGCGGCTGGGTGAAAGCGACGCGGTGATGATTGATATGCATTATTTGGTTTTTGGAGGTCTATGCTGAATTGATTGATACGCATACGCGGTTTTATCTTGGTGTGCTTGTGGCTTTGGAGGTATTGTGGTGTGGTGGCAATCTTTCAGGGAAAGATCTTTGTGGTAGCCATGTCTTTTCTGATGCCCTTTGGTTGACCCCGCGAAGGGGTCGGAGTAAATGATGCCACAAGAGAAAAAGTGGCCAGTCAGTGGTCGCATCTCGTCAGTCGACAGCCGAAGGAGCGCCACGTGGACCCTCTTCTCCGCGAGTATCTTCCGATCATAATTCTACTTGCCTTAACCGTGGGCCTTGGTCTTGTTATGATGGCCTCATCGGCGATCATCGCCGTTCGCAATCCAGACCCTGAAAAAGTGTCGGCCTATGAATGTGGATTCAATGCCTTCGATGATGCGCGGATGAAATTTGACGTGCGATTTTATCTCGTGTCGATCCTGTTCATCATCTTTGATCTCGAAGTGGCCTTCCTGTTTCCTTGGGCTGTTGCATTCAGCGATATGTCTATGACAGGGTTCTGTTCGATGATGGTGTTTTTGGCCGTGTTGACCGTCGGTTTTGCCTATGAATGGAAAAAAGGAGCGCTGGAATGGGCGTGAGCACTTCCGCCAATCATGCAGGGGCCGACCAAGAGATTGCTACGCAAGCGTTGAACCGTGAGTTGCAGGATAAGGGGTTCATTCTTGCCGCGACTGAGGATGTCATCAATTGGGCGCGGATTGGATCGTTACACTGGATGACATTTGGTTTGGCTTGTTGTGCGGTTGAGATGATGCATACTTCGATGCCTCGCTATGACCTTGAACGTTTTGGTGTTGCGCCGCGTGCCAGTCCGCGTCAGTCGGATCTGATGATCGTGGCGGGTACGCTGACCAACAAGATGGCCCCTGCTTTGCGCAAGGTTTATGATCAGATGCCGGAGCCGCGTTATGTGATTAGCATGGGGTCCTGCGCTAATGGCGGTGGGTATTACCATTACAGCTATTCCGTGGTGCGTGGCTGTGATCGGATCGTTCCGGTCGATATCTACGTTCCAGGTTGCCCACCCACGGCTGAAGCGCTGCTTTACGGCATTTTGCAATTGCAGCGAAAAATCCGTCGTACCGGTACTAGTACCCGCTGAGGAAGAATAATGTCTGAAGCCCTGCAAGAACTCGCGGCCCATTTGACTTTGAAGTACCCCGATGCGGTGCTCGGCCATGCTGTGGCATTCGGCGAGTTGACGGTTGAACTGGTGCCCTCGCATCTCGAAGCCTTCGTCGATTTTTTGTTGATCGACAGCGCCTGTCGTTTTTCTTCGCTGGTCGATATTACAGCCGTAGACCATCCTGAGCGCGAGAAGCGGTTCGAGGTGGTCTATCATTTTCTCTCAATGTACCAAAACCACCGTATCCGTGTGAAATTGGCAATTGGCGAGACGGATATGGTGCCTTCGCTGGTTGAGATTCATCCTTCGGCCAATTGGTTTGAGAGGGAAGTCTTTGATATGTTTGGTATCTTGTTTTCAGGTCATCCCGACTTGCGTCGCATTCTGACAGATTACGGCTTTCGTGGTTTCCCGCTGCGTAAGGATTTTCCGACCACTGGTTATACCGAGGTCCGTTATGACGAGTCGCAAAAGCGCGTCGTCTACGAAGCCGTTAAGCTGGTGCAAGAGTATCGTCAGTTTGATTTTATGAGTCCGTGGGAAGGTGCCGAATACATTCTTCCCGGCGACGAGAAGAGGGTCTGATTACGGTGGGTGTAGAGCTGATATTCCTGTTTTGCGTTGGCGTGAAAAAGGTGGGTACATCGTGGATGTACCGCTTTTTGTCGTGTCATCTGCACAGCATTAAAGAATTGAATTGTTTTGACAGGGTCGGGGCGATCCGTGTGGGTCGTGCATATGACTATGTTGTCACCACCCGTTTGTGTGCAGCTCTCGGTTTTTTGCGCTTTTGGGTGCAGTTGCAGAAGAAGATGATGGGTGTGCTAGGTCTTACTGCTGAGCCCGCTGATTTTGGCAAGCGGGTTCATGAGAGTATTTCGATTGCCTTGGACCAAGGGCTTCGTGTCCGTGCGCAAACGGCGCTGTGTATGCAATAAGAATTTTATTGTCTTGCTGTTTTGGGAGCTTTCGGACAGCTGGCGTAGAAACATGATCGAGGTTCACGGACGATGGATGGCAGTTTGAACGACGCTCTGATCGGCGAGCAAAAAATCCGCAACTTTAATATCAACTTCGGCCCGCAGCATCCTGCGGCGCATGGGGTTCTGCGTTTGGTGTTGGAACTGGATGGTGAAGTCGTGGAACGCTGTGATCCACACATCGGCTTGCTGCATCGCGGGACTGAGAAGCTGATGGAAAGTCGGACCTATTTGCAAAATCTGCCTTATTTTGATCGGCTCGACTATGTGGCACCGATGAATCAAGAGCATGCTTGGTGTTTGGCTATTGAGCGGCTGACCGGTACTGTAGTGCCGCGTCGTGCTAGCCTGATCCGAGTACTTTATTCAGAAATTAGTCGTATTTTGAACCATCTTTTGAACGTTACTACGCAAGCGATGGACGTTGGTGCGCTTACGCCGCCACTATGGGGATTTGAAGAACGCGAGAAACTGATGGTATTTTACGAGCGGGCATCTGGGTCGCGTTTGCATGCGGCTTATTTTCGGCCCGGTGGTGTACATCAAGATCTGACCGAAGCATTGATCAACGATATTGATGAATGGGCGGATTATTTTCCCAAGGTACTGGATGATATTGATACGCTTTTGACCGAAAATCGCATCTTCAAACAGCGTAACGCTGATATTGGTGTGGTGACGGAAGAAGACATTCAGAAATGGGGCTATTCTGGTGTGATGGTGCGCGGGTCGGGCCTTGCATGGGATTTGCGCCGTAGTCAGCCATATGAGTGTTATGACGAATTCGACTTCATGATCCCCGTAGGCAAAAATGGCGATTGCTATGATCGTTATCTCTGTCGCATGGCAGAAATGCGTGAGTCGACGAGAATCGTTAAGCAGGCGATAGCCAAGCTGCGCCTTGAAAAGGGTGACGTTTTAGCGCGAGGTAAAATTACGCCGCCCAAGCGGAGTGAGATGAAGACTAGCATGGAAGCGTTGATCCATCACTTCAAACTCTACACCGAGGGCTTCCATGTTCCGGCGGGCGAGGTCTACGCTGCTGTCGAGGCGCCTAAGGGTGAGTTTGGCGTTTATCTTGTGGCCGACGGGACCAATAAACCCTACCGTGCCAAGATCCGCGCCCCGGGTTTTTTACACTTGCAATCAATGGATTATATCTGCAAGGGACATCAGCTTGCTGACGTTTCTGCCATCATCGGTACGATGGATGTCGTGTTTGGGGAGATTGATCGTTAATGCTTCGCCGTCTTCATCCCGTCCAGCCGGACAGCTTTGCTTTTACTCCTGCTAACCTTGAATGGGCGCGCGGGCAGATTTCTAAATATCCCGAGGGGCGTCAGGCGTCTGCGATCATCCCGCTTTTGTGGCGCGCGCAAGAGCAAGAGGGCTGGTTGAGCCGTAAGGCCATCGAAGTTGTCGCCGATATGTTGGGCATGGCTTATATCCGCGCGCTGGAAGTGGCGACTTTTTATTTCATGTTTCATCTGCAACCGGTTGGGTCGGTGGCGCATATTCAGATTTGTGGTACTACCTCTTGTATGATCTGTGGCGCGGAGGAGCTGATCGCGGTTTGCCAACAGATGATTGCTAAGACACCGCATACATTGTCGCCAGACGGAAAGTTCAGCTGGGAAGAGGTCGAATGCCTTGGTGCCTGTGCAAACGCGCCAATGGCACAGATTGGTAAGGATTATTACGAAGATCTGACCGCAGACAAATTGCGCGATATGATTACACGTTTTTCGAATGGCGAGGTGCCAACTCCAGGCCCACAAAACGGGCGCTACGCCGCTGAGCCCCTGTCAGGGCTGACTAGCTTGAAGGATTTTGAAAGTACGAAGCCGCAATATAATGCTTCGGTTCAGCGGGCGGTGGATGTTGGTGACACGATCAAACGTATTGACGGTACTGAAATGCCGATTTCGACACCTTGGTTAGGAAGGGCTGCAAAGACAGCGACAAAAGTGTCGGTGGGTGCCGTAGCTGCGGCTGTTGTCAAAGCCGTTACGAAGCCCAAGAGCATGGCAAAAAAGTTGACTACGAAGAAGAAGTCTAAAGGCGACCTTTGATTGTATCAGTAACATGGCCATTGGCCCTCATTCGAGAGACACAGCATGAAACGAGCTGAAAATCTGAATACACCTTTGCTGAAAGTTTGGATATTCGCCGCCTGTGCAGGGCTTCTTACGTTTTTGGTGGCCAAGGCTGTTGGCGGGTTCAATTATATGCCTGCGGTTTTCTTTGGGTCGTTGGTGACGTTTGGCGTGGGGGTGTTCATCGGTAGGTCTTGGAAGGGCGATGTTGCGGCGTCTGAAGAGGCAGAGTATGTTACTTCGGTTATCACGAGCGCGTCTTCTTCTGTTGTCAAAACAGTGCTCGAGGGTGTGTCCAAGCCTGCTTTTTTGACCGCGGCGCGTGGCGGGATCGCGGATGATTTGAAAAAGATCGAAGGCATTGGGCCTGCTTTGGAAAAGCTGTGTAATGAATTGGGCGTCTTTCATTTTGACCAGATTGCAAGCTGGAACGCGGATGAGATTGCGTGGATGGATCTTAATCTGAAAAGGTTCAAAGGGCGCGTGACCCGTGACAGGTGGGTGGTGCAAGCAAAATTGATCGGCTCGGTTGGTCTTGAGGAATTTCAGCGTCGTGTCAAAACGAATGATTACTGAGGCGTGGTAATGGCGTCTTCACGGGATATAGTACTCGCTAAGGAAGCTCGGATGGTCGCGCTGGTTTTGGTTGGTAACGTGGTTTTGTGGATGGGGGCGCAGTTCCTTGGGGCAAATATGGGGTGGGATGTACGCTATGTTTTCTTCTTCGACCTCGCTGCAATAGCCGTGTTCTTCTGGACGTTGGTTGTAACGTATCGAATTTGGCGTAAGCGTCAGAGCAATTAAGGGGCTAGGGATGCTCAAGGATCAGGACCGTATTTTTACCAACTTGTACGGGATGCACGATCGCTCTCTCGCCCGAGCGAAAAAACGCGGCCATTGGAACGGCACGGCCGAAATCATTCAGCGCGGGCGCGATACAATCATTGAGCAGGTTAAGGCGCGTGGGTTGCGCGGTCGTGGGGGTGCGGGCTTTCCGACAGGCTTGAAATGGTCGTTTATGCCCAAGCAGTCGGACGGGCGCCCGTCTTATTTGGTAATTAATGCTGATGAGTCTGAACCAGGTACCTGCAAGGACCGTGAGATTATGCGGCATGATCCGCATACTTTGATTGAAGGGGCGCTGATTGCGTCTTTTGCGGTGAACTCTAATACTTGTTACATTTACATTCGTGGTGAATACATCCGTGAGCGCGAGGCGCTACAGGCTGCAATCGACGAGTGCTACGACGCCGGTCTTTTGGGTAATAACGCCGCAAAGTCGGGTTGGGATTTCGACATATACCTGCATCATGGAGCGGGGGCCTATATTTGTGGTGAGGAAACGGCGCTCTTGGAAAGCCTTGAAGGCAAGAAGGGCATGCCGAGGATGAAGCCACCGTTTCCTGCAGGTTCGGGTTTGTATGGCTGTCCGACCACAGTGAATAATGTGGAATCGATTGCTGTAGTGCCGACGATCTTGCGGCGCGGCGCGGACTGGTTTTCCTCTTTCGGTCGTCCAAACAATGCGGGGACTAAGCTTTTTGGTATTTCGGGCCATGTGGCGCATCCTTGTGTTGTTGAAGAGGCAATGTCTATTCCGCTCAAGGAATTGCTTGAGCGTCATTGTGGTGGTGTGCGCGGCGGTTGGAAGAACCTGAAAGCAGTTAGTCCCGGTGGGTCTTCGGTGCCGATGTTGAATGCTGCGCAGTGCGAGGATGCGATCATGGACTTTGACTGGCTGCGTGAGCAGCGGTCGGGTCTGGGTACAGCGGCGGTGATTGTGATGGATCAGTCGACCGATGTAATCAAGGCGATCTGGCGTCTGTCGAAGTTTTACAAACACGAAAGCTGTGGTCAATGCACGCCCTGTCGCGAAGGCACAGGCTGGATGATGCGTGTGATGGAGCGTTTGGTTCGGGGCGAGGCTGAGGTCGAGGAAATCGATATGCTGCTTTCGGTAACAAAACAGGTGGAAGGCCATACGATTTGTGCGCTTGGCGATGCGGCGGCTTGGCCAATCCAGGGTTTGATCCGTCACTTTCGTGATGAGATTGAAGACCGTATCAAGGCGAAGAAGACGGGCCGTATTCGGGTAGTGGCTTCGGAATGACGATGCATGTTTTTACTTTCTTTGTTGCGGGGTTGGTCGGATTTTACCTGACTTTTCCGAGTGTGGCACAAGATAAGGTGCTTTTGACCGAGAATGTCTATATTCGCGATTCTTTGGTTTCGGGATGGGTGGTTGATGTGCTGCGCAATGAGTGTGAGACTCCACGCGCCCGTCTGCTGCGTGCACAGAGTGCGCTGGATTATTTGAAGGATTATGCCATTGCCGCAGGCTATAGTGATGTCGAGGTAAGAGCTTTCCTGAAAAACAAGCTACAGAAAGATTCTATGAAGGCGATTGCTATCGGCTATTTGGCTAAGGCTGGAGCGGTTTCGGACAAGGATGAAAGCTATTGCCGCGTGGGTAGGAACAATATTGCCAAGGGCACCTTGGCGGGTTGTCTGTTGTGGTCATAGTGCAAACGGGTTTTGGGATACAGGTGGGCGCAAAGCGTCGGTCGGGACAAGGCGAAGGACGGGTAGGGCTATGACCAACCTCAAGAAGATCAATATCGACGGGGTCGAGGTCGAGGTGGATGGTGCGATGACCATCATTCAGGCGGCTGAGGTCGCCGGAATTGAGATTCCGCGCTTTTGTTACCACGAACGGCTGACGATCGCGGGTAACTGTCGGATGTGTCTGGTCGAGGTCGTCGGTGGCCCGCCGAAACCCGCCGCGTCTTGCGCGATGCAGGTACGCGACTTGCGCCAGGGCCCGAATGGTGAGGCGCCTGTGGTTAAGACTAAGTCGCCTATGGTCAAGAAGGCCCGCGAGGGCGTGATGGAATTCTTGTTGATCAACCATCCTCTGGATTGTCCGATCTGCGATCAGGGTGGTGAGTGTGACTTACAGGATCAGGCGATGGCTTACGGCGTCGATTTTAGCCGCTATCGCGAGCCGAAGCGGGCGTCGGACGACCTGAATCTTGGGCCGCTGGTCGCGACTAAGATGACGCGCTGTATTTCTTGTACACGTTGTGTGCGTTTTACGACTGAGGTTGCGGGAATTTCCCAGATGGGTCAGACGGGCCGGGGCGAGGATAGTGAAATCACATCCTATCTTGGCATGACTTTGGACAGCAATCTTCAGGGAAACATCATTGACCTTTGCCCTGTGGGGGCGCTGACCAGCAAGCCTTATGCGTTCACCGCGCGGTCTTGGGAATTGGCTAAGACCGAGACCATTGATGTGATGGATGCGTTGGGGTCGAACATTCGTGTTGACTCCAAGGGGCGAGAAGTTATGCGCATTCTGCCCCGTAACCATGATGGTGTGAACGAGGAATGGATTTCCGATAAGACGCGTTTTGTCTGGGACGGGTTACGTCGTCAGCGGTTGGATACGCCCTATATCCGTGAAAACGGGCGTTTGCGCAAAGCGGGCTGGGACGAGGCTTTGTTTGCCGCTGCGGCGGCGATGAAGGGAAAGCGGATTGCGGGGATTATTGGCGATCTTGCGCCGGTCGAGGCTGTTTATAGTTTGAAGCAGTTGGTCGAAGGGCTGGGCGGCAAGGTTGAAGCGCGGGTCGACGGGGCTCGGCTGCCTGCGGGAAATCGTTCGGCCTATGTTGGAAATGCGAAGATCGAGGATATCGATGGGGCTAAGGGTATTTGGATCATTGGTTCAAATCCGCGTCTTGAGGCCCCAGTACTAAACGCGCGTATCCGCAAGGCGTGGCTGTCGGGTGCGCAGGTTTCGGTGATCGGCGCGAATGTAGATCTGACTTATGATTATAAGCACCTTGGTATTGACCGTGCGGCTTTGGTCAAGGCAGCTGACGGGGCAAAAGCCTTTGGTAAGCCCGCTGTGGTGATTGTGGGACAGGGTGCCTTGAATGAGGCGGATGGCGAATCTGTTCTGGGGCAGGCGATGGCTCTGGCCCAAAAACTGGGTGCAAAGTTTCTAGTTCTGCACACTGCTGCCGCCCGTGTGGGCGCGATGGACGTGGGGGCCGTGACTGAAGGCGGGCTGTCGGCTGCACTGGAGGGTGCCGAGGTGGTTTACAATCTTGGCGCGGATGAACTGGAAATCGCTGCCGGGGCCTTCGTTATTTATCAGGGTAGCCACGGTGATCGTGGCGCGCATCGCGCTGATATCGTTTTCCCGGGGGCTGCTTACACGGAAGAGAACGGTCTGTTTGTGAACACCGAAGGGCGCCCGCAGCTTGCGATGCGGGCTGGTTTCGCTCCGGGTGATGCTCGGGAGAACTGGGCGATCCTGCGGGCGCTTTCGGCAGAATTGGGTGTAACGCTGCCTTGGGATTCGTTGGCAGCGTTGCGCTCTCACTTAGTCGCCGGGTATCCCCATCTTGGGCGGATTGACGAGGTGGTTGAGAACGTTTGGGTTGCTTTGCCTGTAAAGGCTCCGGGTAAGGTTGATTTCCGAAATGTAGTTAAGGATTTTTACTTGACCAACCCGATTGCGCGGGCCTCTTCGCTGATGGGTGAACTTTCGGCATTGGCTGTGGCCCGTTCGCGGGTAACAGCGGAATAAGTAGATATGCGCGTTGTAACGGCATTGGTAGCAGGGCAGATGGCGGCGATAGTCAGTTTTTTGACTGGCGCGCTTATACCAGAAGGTGACAGCGCAGCTTTCGTGGCGACTTATAAGGGGATCAAGACGATCTTGCTGGATGGCGATTTAGTAAATTTCCGCGTGGCTCTGAAAGACGCGCGAAGTGAAGGGAATACCTCTGCACGGTGTACGGCGGCGCAGTATGCTCTGATTCGAGGTTTTGGTTTTTTTTGCCATGTGCGCATGACTGCGGCGAAGATGGGTGAAATCTGGCGCGGGAGTGTCGTGTACACCACATTCGCTGTGCTCTTTCGCGAGTTGAAGACAATTAATGTCCAAGCGAGAGGGCAGGATTGTGGTGCACGGGAAATACCGACGGTTTAGGGAACAAGCAGCATGACGGACTTCTTTTCGACGACTTTGGGGATTAGTGTGCTTGTGGCAGCGCAAAGCTTGCTTATCATTGGCTTTGTGATGATCTCGATGCTGTTTTTGGTCTATGGCGATCGCAAGATCTGGGCTGCTGTGCAGATGCGACGCGGGCCAAATGTAGTGGGGCCTTGGGGCTTGCTGCAAACCGTGGCTGATGCGCTAAAATATGTGCTGAAAGAGATTGTAATTCCGGCGGGCGCGGACCGTCCGGTTTATTTTCTTGCGCCGATGCTGTCCTTCGTTCTGGCGATGATGGCATGGGCGGTGATCCCCTTTGACCATGGTTGGGTTCTGGCCAATATCAACGTGGCGATTTTGTTCGTCTTTGCCATGTCTAGTCTTGAAGTTTACGGTGTCATCATGGGAGGTTGGGCGTCGAACTCGAAATACCCGTTCCTCGGGTCACTTCGTTCGGCAGCGCAAATGATTTCCTATGAAGTCTCGCTTGGTTTGATTATTATCGGTATTATCATTTCGACGGGGTCGATGAACTTCGGTGCTATTGTCGAGGCGCAGAAGGGTGATTGGGGCCTTTTAAATTGGTACTGGTTGCCGCACTTACCGATGGTGGCGCTGTTTTTCATTTCGGCTCTGGCTGAAACTAATCGTCCGCCCTTCGACCTGCCGGAAGCTGAATCGGAGTTGGTTGCGGGATTTATGGTCGAATATTCGTCCACGCCCTTCTTGTTGTTCATGGCTGGAGAATATATCGCCATTTACTTGATGTGCGCGCTGATGAGTCTGCTGTTTTTTGGTGGTTGGTTGTCGCCCTTTCCCTTCCTGCCGGATGGTTGGTGGTGGATGATCATTAAAATGGCCTTTTTCTTCTTCCTCTTTGCTATGGTTAAAGCAATTGTGCCGCGTTACCGCTACGATCAGCTTATGCGGATCGGCTGGAAGGTGTTTCTGCCGCTGTCTTTGGGTTGGGTCGTTATCGTTTCTTTCCTTGCAAAATTTGAACTTTTGGGTGGTTTCTGGGCCCGCTGGGCAATTGGGGGCTGATCTTTATCATGCTAACTTGGCTCTCGGTTTTTTTTGAAGGTCGTGGTTCATGACTTGGAACCCTGTCTGAATCTACGGAGAAAATTTTGCCGTTATTGTCGATGGAGATTATGAAGTATCGTTCGTGGGATATAGAGAAGTGTATGAGAACGTTGCGAAGAGAATGAGTGAAAGTGACGGGTTTTCGAAATTGAGCGGTCTGCTGTTCTTGATCTAACAAAATAGTAGGTTGAGACGGTTGATATGTTTGACCCGGAAAGGAACTGAAATGGCGAATGTCGACTGGAACCGTGCAACTAAATATTTTTTCCTGTTGGACTTTTTCAAAGGGTTCGCATTGGGGATGAAATATTTCTGCGCGTCCAAGAGCACGCTGAATTATCCGCATGAAAAGGGTCCGCT
Source organism: Paracoccaceae bacterium (assembly GCA_020852535.1). Classification (GTDB taxonomy): domain Bacteria; phylum Pseudomonadota; class Alphaproteobacteria; order Rhodobacterales; family Rhodobacteraceae; genus Paragemmobacter. The sequence goes on from JADZAO010000015.1 coordinate 23,120, forward strand.
TTCGCCTCGTTTTCGCGGTCAACATGCGTTGCGCCGCTATCCAAACGGTGAGGAACGTTGCATCGCTTGCAAACTGTGCGAGGCTATTTGTCCCGCGCAGGCGATCACAATTGACGCCGAACCGCGAGAGGACGGCAGCCGTCGCACCACGCGTTATGACATCGATATGACTAAATGCATTTACTGTGGTTTTTGTCAGGAGGCTTGCCCTGTTGATGCTATTGTTGAGGGACCAAACTTTGAGTTTTCAACTGAAACTCGCGAAGAACTTTACTATAATAAGGAGAAGCTGCTCGAGAACGGCGCCCGCTGGGAAGCTGAGATAGCGCGTAACCTTGAGCTTGATGCGCCCTATCGGTGATTTGGCAGATGAGCATGTTCGGCGGGTTTCCCGTCATACGAAAGGCGCTTGAGATCGCTCAAGACGTTCTTACCGAAGTTAAGGAGAAAGACGCATGAGCGTTGCAGATTACGTCTTTTACGCCTTTGCCACCGTGATGGTTGTGGCAGGGCTTTTTGTAACCGTAAGCCGTAACCCCGTACATTCTGTGTTGTGGCTGATCCTTGCCTTTCTGTCAGCATCGGGGCTGTTTGTGTTGTTGGGTGCTGAGTTTGTGGCCATGTTGCTCATTGTTGTCTATGTCGGCGCGGTGGCGGTGCTGTTTTTGTTTGTTGTCATGATGCTCGACATCGACTTTGCCGAGTTGAGGGGCGAAATGGCAAAATATATGCCGCTTGGACTGCTAATTGGCGTGGTGATCCTGATGCAGATTGCGTTGGGGATTGGTGTATGGGTGCAGGCGGATGGCGCGATGGATATGCGGCAGGCCGTAGCGCCGGATATGGCGCAGGTTGAGAACGCCAAGGCGCTGGGGCTTTTGATATATGATCGCTATGGTTTTTTGTTTCAGCTTTCGGGGTTGATCTTGCTCGTCGCGATGATCGGGGCGATTCTTCTGACGTTGCGTCACCGAAAGGATGTGAAGCGCCAAAACGTGCTCCAACAGATGTGGCGCAATCCGGCAGTTGCTATGGAGCTTAAGGACGTGAAGCCTGGTCAGGGGCTTTGATCTATCCGCCCCTTCTGGGGCTGAAAAATATGGGCGCAAGACCCGGAGGGAACGGATGATGGTTGGACTTGAACATTACCTGACAGTGGCAGCGGCTCTGTTTGTGATTGGAATCTTCGGGATTTTCTTGAACCGTAAGAACGTGATCGTCATCCTGATGTCGATTGAATTGATCCTGTTGTCGGTCAATATTAACTTTGTCGCCTTCTCGTCCTACCTCGGCGATCTGGTGGGGCAGGTTTTTACCCTGTTCATCCTGACTGTCGCCGCGGCTGAGGCCGCCATCGGCCTTGCCATCCTTGTCGTGTTTTTCCGTAACCGCGGAACGATCGACGTGGAAGACGTCAACGTGATGAAAGGCTAAGCTCCCATGGCAACGATCATCCTCTTTGCGCCGCTGATTGGCGCGCTGATCAGCGGTTTCGGCTGGCGTTTTATCGGTGAGAAGACGGGGCAGGTGTTGACCACGGCTCTGGTTATGCTGGGGACCTTTTTATCGTGGATTGTTTTTCTGAGCCATGACGGGGTCATGCAGCATATCACGCTGATGCGTTGGATTGAGAGCGGATCGCTGGCGACTGAATGGGCGATCCGTGTGGACCGTCTGACTGCGATCATGCTGGTCGTTGTGAATTCGGTTTCGGCTTTGGTGCATGTCTATTCTTTTGGTTATATGGCGCATGACGAGAACTGGTCGGATGACGAGCTGTACCGTGCGCGGTTTTTTGCATATCTTTCGTTTTTCACCTTTGCCATGTTGATGTTGGTGATGTCCGACAACCTTGTGCAGATGTTCTTTGGCTGGGAAGGGGTGGGGGTCGCGTCCGATCGTCTGATTGGCTTTTATTACAAAAAGTCGAGTGCAAACGCTGCTGCGATCAAGGCTTTCGTGGTCAATCGTGTTGGTGACTTCGGCTTTGCGCTTGGCATCTTTGGCCTGTTTTTTCTGACGGATTCGGTGAATTTTGACACTATCTTTGCCGCAATGCCACAACTTGCGCAAACAAACCTGAAGTTTTTGTGGGGCGAATGGAATGCGGCAAATCTGCTCGGTATTTTGCTGTTCATTGGCGCGATGGGAAAATCGGCGCAGCTGATTTTGCACACATGGCTGCCGGACGCGATGGAAGGTCCGACGCCTGTTTCGGCTTTGATTCATGCCGCGACAATGGTGACAGCGGGCGTATTTCTCGTCTGCCGTATGTCGCCGCTTTATGAATTTGCACCGGATGCGAAGACTATGATCGTGGTTCTAGGGGCGACGACAGCCTTCTTCGCAGCGACGGTCGGTTTGGTGCAGAACGATATCAAACGCGTGATCGCCTATTCGACCTGTTCGCAACTGGGCTATATGTTTGTGGCAGCAGGTTTGGGTGTCTATTCGGTCGCCATGTTTCACTTGTTCACACATGCCTTCTTCAAAGCCATGTTGTTTCTGGGTGCAGGGTCGGTGATCCATGCCACGCATCATGAACAGGATATGCGCAACTATGGTGGGCTTCGGAAGAAGATCCCGCTGACTTTTGGTGCGATGATGATAGGTACTTTGGCAATCACTGGTGTGGGTATTCCGCTGACGCATTTTGGTTTTGCTGGATTCCTGTCGAAGGATGCCGTGATTGAAAGTGCTTGGGTCGGGTCTGGTTACGCCTATGTCCTACTGGTTGCCGCCGCTGCAATGACTTCGTTTTATTCGTGGCGTCTGATGTTCATGACCTTCTATGGAGAGAGCCGTGCGCATGGTCACGCACACGGACATGACAATCATGCACACGGGGTGCACCAGCCACATGAAAGCCCGATCGTTATGCTGATCCCTCTGGGGGTTTTGGCGCTTGGTGCGGTGTTCTCGGGGATGATCTGGTACAACAGCTTTTTTGGCGAGGAGGCCAAGATGCGTGCGTGGTTTGGTATGCCTGTAGGCGTCGAACACGCAACCGAGGCTGTCACCATTGAAGACAGTAAAACGACCGAGGTGAATGCCGAGTCCGCTCCGATGCGGGGTGCAATTTTTATGGGGCCAGAGAACAAGGTCATTCACAAGGCGCATGACGCACCTATTTTAGTGAAAGTTTCGCCCTTTATCGCGATGGTGCTTGGTTTCTTGCTGGCTTTTCAGATGTATATTCGTCGTCCTGATCTTCCTGCCAAACTGGCAGCAAACCAGCGGCCACTTTATTTGTTTTTGCTGAACAAGTGGTACTTTGACGAGATTTATGATTTCCTCTTCGTCCGCTCGGCCAAGGCTCTTGGTCGCTTTTTATGGAAGCGCGGCGACGGGGATCTGATCGACGGGTCGATCAACGGTGTCGCA
>JADZAO010000016.1 GCA_020852535.1 Paracoccaceae bacterium
AATCTGCGAAATAATCTGCTCGTTCAGTACCTTTTCATCAATAGACTTGACCATCTGAGTCGCGATATAGCCAGGGCAAATCGCGTTGACGGTGATACCCACACGCGCACCATCTTGCGCGAGAGCCTTAGTAAACCCCAAAACACCCGACTTAGCCGCCGAATAGTTAGCCTGTCCCGCCTGACCCTTCTGCCCGTTGATAGACGAGATATTAATCACCCGCCCAAACTTACGATCACGCATACCGCCCCACAAAGGACGGGTCATGTTAAACAGACCCGTCAGATTGGTATCAATAACCTCTTTCCACATCTGCGGTGTCATCTTATGAAACATCGCATCCCGCGTGATACCTGCGTTGTTAACCAGCACATCGACATGGCCGATCTCAGCCTCGACCTTTGCGATCCCCGCTACACACTCATCATAATCAGCGACCGACCATTTGAAGGTCGGAATACCTGTTTCAGCCCTGAAGGCCGCAGCCGTTGCATCATTGCCCGCATAATTCGCAGCAACCTTGTAACCTGCCGCCTTCAGTGCAACCGAAATCGCCGCGCCAATACCCCGCGAACCGCCTGTAACCAATGCCACCCGTGCCATTCTCTCTCCCCTGAACTATCAAAGCGCTTGGAATAATATTTCATATATTATATGATAATCATAACAATATTATGATACTTGTTTGCATCTACGCACAATGCGCTTGCAGAAAATCAATTATGTTCCAGACACATAGCGACGCCCATACCACCACCAATACACAAAGTCGCAAGTCCCTTCTTCGCCCCGCAGCGCCTCATTTCATACAAGAGTGTGTTCAAGATCCGTGCGCCCGAAGCACCGATCGGATGGCCAATGGCAATCGCACCACCGTTCACATTCACGATCGACGGGTCCCAATCCATATCCTTATTCACGGCACAAGCCTGCGCGGCAAAAGCCTCATTTGCTTCCACAAGGTCAAGGTCGGCGACCTTCCAGCCCGCCTTCTTGAGCGCTTTACGACTTGCATGGGTCGGACCTACACCCATGATCGACGGATCAAGACCAACCGTAGCGTAAGAAGCGATTCGCGCCAACGGCACCAAACCACGACGCGCAGCCTCATCCGCCGACATCAGCAAAACCGCAGCCGCACCGTCGTTAATCCCCGATGCATTGGCCGCCGTGACCGAACCATCCTTGATAAAGGCAGGAGGCAATTTCTGAATCGATTCAATCGTGGCACCGTGGCGGATATATTCGTCAGCATCGACCACGATATCGCCTTCACGCGTCTTAACAACAAAAGGAACAATCTCGTCCTTGAATTTACCCGCCTTCTGCGCAGCTTCAGCCTTCTGCTGACTTTTCAGCGCGAATTCATCCTGCATATCCCGCGATATTTTCCATAGGTTGGCCACATTCTCGGCAGTCTGGCCCATGTGATAACCGTTAAAAGCATCCCACAGCCCGTCACGGATCATCGAATCGATAAAGCTTAAATCGCCCATCTTCTGACCTGCCCGCAAATACGCGACATGAGGCGACAACGACATATTTTCCTGCCCGCCCGCGACGATGATCTTGGCATCACCCAGTTGCACATGCTGCGCAGCCAGTGCCACCGCCCGAAGGCCCGATCCACACACTTGGTTCAATGACCACGCGCTAGCTTCTTTCGGCAAACCAGCCTTGATATGGGCCTGACGGGCAGGATTCTGACCCTGACCCGCAGTCAAGACCTGACCAAGAATCGTCTCTTCAACTTCCACCTTGTCCACAGCAGCACGAGCCACCACGGCTTCAATCACCGCAGCACCCAAATCATGCGCCGGAGTCCTTGCAAAAGACCCGTTAAAGCTGCCGACCGCTGTGCGCACCGCAGAAACGATTACTACATTAGTCATTTTATCAATCTTCTCTCCCGTAATCACTGGTACAAGACAGGATTACGTCACTTTGTAACATGGCTAGACGCACGGCTTACCAAACACAACGAGACTCTTCCGCAAGTCACCTTGACACGGCACAATCAGCTCCAACTCAGCCATAACAGCCTCAAAACCAGTGACCATGCTATCCGACCGCTAATAGCAATCACATCATCCGTATCAACATAGCCGCAGAAACCACTAGTCAAACTATTCTTGAACTACTGCACAAGTCCCACAACATCGAGGACAAAGAAACCTTCATCAAACGCCTTATCGCCTAAACCTTACTTCCCAAGGCGAGCAATTTTGTCCACGACAGAAAACCACATCAAATCACCCGCCTCATTCAAGAAACACTTAGCCAGCAGCCCCCGCTTGATGCCACCGCGCTGATACTGTCGTTCTTCCTTAAGCCAAGCACTGAACATACCCCTTGCATACAACCCATCCCACAGCCATGCAGACAGAGTGACACAGATGGATAATCCCTCGCTCGCCGCTCTCGGCTGGTCGGCATTCTTTGCCGACCAAACCAGTTCTGATGACACGCTTGTCCCCGCCCGCATCGCAACCGTCCACCGCACCCACATGTCCGCCTTAACAGTGACGGGCACCGTACAGCTGTCACCTCCCCTCAAACTGAAAACGACCGATTATACCGTGGGAGATTGGGTGCTGATCGAAGCCGATAAGCACCTCGTCATCCGCCGCCTCGAACGCCGTAGCCTGTTGCAACGCCAAACTGAAAACACAAAATTCCCGCAGCTCATCGCCGCCAACATCAACACACTCTTAATCGTCACTTCCTGCAACAAAGACTTTAATCTCGCCCGCCTCGAACGCTACCTCGCCCTCTGCAACGAGGCCAAAACCACTCCCGTCATTGTGCTAACCAAGGCTGACCAAACCGACGACCCCGCCCACTTCCGACAACAGGCCGCCAACCTCCAGCGCGACCTATCAGTCGTCAGCCTAAACGCAAAATCCCCCGATGCCAGTACAGTGCTAACCCCGTGGTGTGGTCCGGGTGAAACGGTGGCGCTGATCGGATCGTCTGGCGTAGGAAAATCCACCCTTCTAAACACCCTCACTGGCCTCAACGGAAAAACAGCCCAAGCCACGGGCGTCATTCGCGAAGCTGATGACAAAGGCCGCCACACCACCACCGCCCGCTCGCTTCACCGCATCACCAGCGGCGGCTGGTGTATCGACACGCCGGGCATACGCACCCTGCACATCAGCGATATGACCGTAGGTCTTGATGTCCTTTTTGCCGAAATCGTCAAACTCACCCCCGACTGCCGATTCCGAGATTGCACCCATGCCCACGAACCGGGCTGCACAGTGCTAGCCGCTGTAAAGGCAGGCACGCTCGATCCCGCCCGCCTTGAGCGCTGGCGTAAACTGTCTAACGAAAACCGCAACAACACCCCCATCCTAACCGGCCCACGCGGCAACAAAATCAATCCCTCCCACCGCGACCGCCGCTGAAAAGAACCAGAAATATTCCCAGATATTCTTTCAAATTACTTTCCGTCTTTACGCAAACACCACAGTCTCAGAAGTCAACATAACCGCTGTCATTCCGACCAAACTAATCAACCCGATGTAATTATTGTTCACCGAATCAAAACCTCACCTTAGGTAAAGACCAAGACAATATCTGCAATTACCGCAGGATCAGATGCAAAAGCACATACGATCTGTCATCCATCAAATCCAACAGATGACAACGACAATCACTTCACTCAAAATGAAAAGTTTCGTACACAACAGTATGCGATCATCTTTGACTGAAATCTACGAAGCCCGCATCGCGGCCGGAACCCTCCGCGCCGACCCAGCCCAACGTAGCATCCTATCAGAAATGGAATCGCTCCGCACATGGCTCGAAGCCAACGCCACTCACCGCAGCGGCCTCTTGGCCAGTCTCTTCGCCAAATCCGTCACACCTCCCCCCAGCATCTACCTCTGGGGTGACGTTGGTCGCGGAAAATCAATGATCATGGAGCTTTTTACCGAGGCCGTAAACATAAGCTCCAAACGCCGCGTCCATTTCCACGCCTTCATGCAATCAGTCCATCACGGCATGTTTGAGGCCCGCAAAGTCGGCACCGAAGACCCCCTCACCCCCGTAGCAGAGGAAATCATCAACAACACCCGTCTCCTTGCCTTCGACGAAATGCAGATCACCGACATCACCGATGCAATGGTCGTAGGTCGTCTGTTCGACAAAATCCTTACCGCAGGGGTAATTATCGTCACCACTTCAAATCGCTCTCCAACTGACCTCTACAAGAATGGCCTCAACCATGCGCTCTTCTTACCCTTCATTGAGCTTCTCGAAACCAGATTCATGGTACGCGAAATCGTCAGTCCGACCGATTATCGCCAACATCGCCTGTCAGGCCAACAGGTCTATTTCTACCCCGCAGACCAGGTCTCGACACAAATCGAGGCCATATGGACCGACCTGACAGGCGGCACCAAAGATGAACCACTAAACCTACCAGTCAACGGCCACACCGTCACCGTGCCGCGCTTTATCAACGGCATAGGCCGCGCCAGCTTCTGGGAACTCTGCGCTCGCCCATTAGGCCCCGGCGACTATCTCGCCATCGCCGCCAACATCCGCGTAATGATCCTTGAAGATATCCCACTGCTTTCTGCCTCAAATTACAATGAGGCCAAACGCTTCATCACCTTAATCGACGCGCTTTACGAGGCAAAAATCCAGCTCATCTGTTCGGCCGCCGATATCCCCGAACGACTCTACCTCGAAGGTGCCGGAGCATTCGAGTTTAAACGCACCGCCTCCCGCCTACGTGAAATGCAAAGCGCAAGTTGGGCTACATAGATTTTTCCGCAAAGCATGTAAATCGATTGTGAATCCAAGCACGTTTACACGCCCAAATGCCGCTTGCCACGCGCACGGGCCAATTCCATCTGCTTCTGCCGCTCGCGAAAACGCTCGCGATCTGCTTCGCTATATTCGTCAACGCAGGCCATACAACGCACACCTTCCTCAAACATAGGATGCGCACGCCCTTCTAACGAGACCGGACGACGGCACGCTCCACAAGAGGACATCTGACCCGGCAACAGCCCATGCCCGACGGACACACGCTGGTCAAAAACAAAACATTCGCCTTGCCAAAGTGACTTCTCTTCCGGCACCTCTTCCAAATATTTCAAGATACCACCCTTCAGGTGGAAAACCTCATTCACCCCCTGCTGAATCAACCAATTCGTCGATTTCTCACAGCGAATGCCACCCGTACAAAACATAGCAATACGCTTGTTAGAGAAACGATCGCGATTCGCCTCCCACCACGCCGGAAACTCTCCAAATGCCCGCGTACCCGGATCAACCGCACCCTGAAAAGTACCTATGGCAACCTCGTAATCATTCCGCGTATCAATCACCGCCACATCCGGCGCGCTTATCAGATCATTCCACTCGGCTGCTTGCACGTAATGGCCCACAGTGGCCTTAGGATCCACATTAGGTTGCCCCATCTTCACGATCTCACGCTTGAGGCGTACCTTCATCTTGCCAAAGGGCATCCGATCCGCAAAACTTTCTTTCCACTCCAATTCAGCACAACCGGGTAATCCCCGCACATGGGCCAGCACGACATCTATCCCCGCACGATCCCCTGCAATCGTCCCGTTGATACCCTCGCCTGCCAACAGCAACGATCCTTTCACGCCGTAACTCTGGCACAACTCCAAGAGCGGCTCCCGCAAAGCGGCATAGTCAGCAAAACGAGAAAAATGATAAAGTGCAGCTATCGTAATCATATCGACGAAATGCACCCCTTCACAGCTAACTTCAAGTCTACAACCCGCAAAGCATTGACGCGGAGGCTAACGTTTCCTAGGCAAGAGCAACACCTCAAGTAAAGATCTTCTATATGCGCTCCACAACCGAAGCTTTGATCGTGATCGACGTGCAGAACGATTTCTGCCCCGGCGGCGCTTTAGCCGTACCAGATGGGAACAGCATAATCCCCGGCATCAACGCACTGATGGACAAATTTTCAATCGTAATCCTCACACAAGATTGGCACCCCTCCACCCATGCCAGCTTCGCTGCCAACCACACAGGCGCAATACCTTTCTCGCTAATTGAAATGCCCTACGGCCCGCAGGTACTCTGGCCCACCCATTGCGTCATGGGCACAAACGGAGCCACCTTTCACCCCGCCCTAAATACCAACCCCGCCCAACTCATCATCCGCAAAGGCTTCCGCCAAGAAATAGACAGCTACTCGGCCTTCTTCGAAAACGACCACAAAACCCCCACCGGCCTCGAAGGCTACCTGCGCGCACGCGACGTAACCAGCGTCACTTTAGTCGGCCTCGCCACCGATTACTGCGTCGCCTATTCCGCCCTCGACGCCGCATCCCTCGGCTTTCAGTCCACCGTGCTGATGAACGCCTGCCGGGCCATCGACCTAAACGGATCTCTGGCAACAACCATAGAAAAACTACGCGCCGCAGGCGTCATCCTTGGACACTAACATGGTCGATATCGCTACTCGCGTGCACAACCACAACTGGAAGATCGATCCGATCGTCCGATCACTCATCGACACTGACTTTTACAAACTTCTGATGTGCCAATCAATTTTCCGCAACAAACAAGACACGCATGTCACCTTTAGCCTGATCAATCGCACCAAATCGATCCGCCTCGCCAACATTATTGACGAAGGCGAACTCCGCGAACAGCTCGACCACGCTCGCTCGCTCTCGCTTTCACGTGGCGAGTCCACATGGCTGCGTGGCAACACCTTCTATGGAAAGCGTCAGATGTTCCGTCCTGATTTCATGGAATGGTTCGAAGGCATGCGCCTGCCCGCCTATCACCTTGAAAAGTACGATGGTCAATATGAACTGACATTCGAGGGCAAATGGCCCGAGGTTATGCTCTGGGAAATTCCTGCCCTCGCAGTGCTAATGGAACTCCGTTCTCGCGCCGTACTGAAAGGTATGGGCAAATTCGAACTACAAATCCTCTACGCCCGCGCCATGTCACGATTGTGGGAAAAGATCGAACGCCTGCGACAAATTGATAGCCTGCGCATCGCCGACTTTGGCACCCGTCGCCGCCATTCATTTCTGTGGCAAGACTGGTGCGTACAAGCGATGCAAGAGGGGTTGAGCTACAGGTTCACAGGTACCTCAAACTGCCGAATCGCCATGAAACGTGATATCGAAGCCATCGGCACCAATGCACATGAACTGCCGATGATCTATTCCGCGCTCACAAATTCCGACACAGAACTAGCACAAGCCCCTTATAAGGTGCTGGCCGACTGGCACGAAGAGCATGACGGCAATCTACGGATCATTCTGCCCGACACGTATGGCACCGAAGGTTTCTTACACAACGCACCCGACTGGCTGTCCACATGGACTGGCATCCGTATCGACAGCGGCGATCCCGCCAAAGGTGCTGAAACCGCAATTCGCTGGTGGAAATCACGCGACGAAGACCCAACAAAAAAGCTGGTGATATTTTCAGATGGTCTTGATGTCGAAAAAATCGCAGAATTGCACGCTCAATTTTCGGGTCGTGTAAAAGTGTCCTTCGGCTGGGGTACGCTGCTAACAAACGATTTTACAGGACTTGCCGAAGATCGGCTCGCCCCTTTCAGCCTTGTCTGCAAAGCGGTATCGGCCAACGGTCGGCCAACGGTAAAACTATCCGACAACCCCAACAAGGCAATGGGTCCAGCAGACGAAATCATCCGCTACAAACGCGTCTTCGGCGTAGGAGAACAGACTGCTATGAAAGTTACGGTTTAATTATCATCTATCACACCAACCTAGCCCAAAACTCTAAAAAGAAAGGGTCGTCCGACACAGACGACCCTTTCCGAGATCCAAGAAGATGGGCCAGTTAGGTACCAAGCCCAATCGGTTGTTTGTTATTCTAAGGGACTGCCCTCAGAAAACACGCCCCACGACTGTCCTAACACCGATCTCCAATGTAGCTCTAGACACTGGATCACCTCCTTTCAATGAGTTGCCGATATTGAAAAGGTGACACAGATTTTGTGTTTGTCAAAAGAAATTACGCTATCCGTAGCGCAAAACGATATACGATCAACCGAAATGGTAACAAAGCAATTACATCAACGGCAAGCTTCACCAACCAATCTGCGACAGCCAACGAAACCCAGAATGGCACCACTGGACCAAAGCCTAGAAGCGACATCTGTTCTGCCGCCCATGACACATCATTGCCCGGTTCGATCCAAATCAGACCAGTCGAGAATGCAATGCTAAAAAAGATCACCGAGTCGATAGTCGACCCGAAGAAGGTCGAAACGAATGGTGCTTTCCACCACGCCACTAACCGAAACAAACGGTTGAAAATCCCGATATCCAGAAGCTGGCCGATCAAAAAAGCCGTGGCTGATCCGATGGCGACACGCAACGTAACCAACGGGCCGAATTCGCCCGTGATCTGCGTACCAATGCACGAGCACACCAGCCCGACAACGACGCCCACATAAACCACCCGCCGCGCGGATGAAGCGTCCGACAAACGATTGACGATATCCGACACAAGAAAAGACAACGGATAGGTAAAAGCTCCCCACGTCAGCCATTTACCAATCGGATGCTGCACAAGGATATTCGAAACCACAACGACAATAGCCATAGAAAAAACACCATATGTCTGAATG
>JADZAO010000017.1 GCA_020852535.1 Paracoccaceae bacterium
ATGCGCTTTTACGAGGGCCAGCCCTATACGCCTACAGATGCGCTGAGATTTACATTTATACGTGAGACTTATTTTATTGGTTGTGGAGGCAGGATTTGGGCCTACGGTCTTCAGGTTATGGGCCCCCAAAAAAACGATTCCAATAGCTTAAAAAATTCAATGGCTTAGGCTGCAACCCTTTGATTTCAAAAATTTTCTCCCACAACACTCGACCACGCTCAAGGACAGCGGACGACATGCAATTGTTTTCAAACCACTTTCGACTGTTGATGTGGCGTTGATGTAAACAAGCAATCAATGATCAAGTATAATCGCAGGCTTGAGGCCTTTGACGGGAGGCTTAAGCGCGCTTAATGGGGCGAGGTGCGGCCCAAAGTGTGGGTCGCAGAGTGTGGGTGCTCACCCATCGTTCTACAAAGCCACCGGTCGACAGGCCCAGCAGCAAGGAGCTGGCCGTAATGGTAGCGACGCGTACTCTTGACCATGCATCGCTCCGCCCTTCTCGTCCCGGCATGAGGCGCGGATTCCCGCCTAGATCAAGGCAAGCATGACAAGAGGACCGGACTTGAGGCAGGAAATCGCGTTCCACATGCTTCGGGTGAGAGCCTTTTGAAGGAAAGGTACCAACTTGCAGGTACCCTCCGAGAAACAGCTTCAAGCCATCGTGAAACATTTAGTACCAGATTGGCTTCGCCTGTTCACAGCTACAGAGTGCTCGACGCGCGCTGAAGACCTAGACTGGTTATGTCAAGAAGGGGACCTGCAGATGGAATTCAACGTTGTTGTACAAAACTGCAATTCTATTGATCGAGCGGATTTGAAAATAAACAAAGGCGCCCTCAACATAAAGTATGGAGCAAATGGCCTAGGGAAAAGTACAATAGCTCGGGCAATTGTTGCCAAAGTGAAGGCAGATGACTCTCTATCACTCTTGATGCCGTTTAAGAGCCGCGGCAATGCGACCGCAGCGCCACCATCAGTTTCGGGGATTGATGAGATTAAATCTTCGCTGGTTTTCGACGAGGACTATGTGAACCAGTTTGTATTTCAACAAGACGAAGTTGTGAAAAACAGCTTCGACATTTTCATCAAGACGCCCGAATATGTCGCAACAATGGAAGAAATTGAAAAGCTATTTTCGGGCATTAAGAAGGCATTCACAGATAACCCCAATATCGAGCAGGCGATCAAAGACCTCAAAGAACTTCGAGATACCTTTGGGAGTACCAGTAAAGACGGCTCCATACCCAAGACAAGCAAATTCATGAAATCTTACGGATACGGTAATAAGGTTGAGAACATCCCCGAGAAGCTCAAACCTTTCGAGCCATTCATTAAGAGCCCTGAGCCATCAAAGTGGATAGCATGGCAAATAGATGGTAACAACTTTCTAGAGCTTGGAGATACCTGTCCCTATTGCGCAACCACATTGTCTGACGTTGGACAAAGAGAAATGGTGCTAGCAGTAGAAAAAGAATATGATGCCAAGGCCGTCGGTCACCTCAACACGATCAAAACAGTAATTGAGCGTCTTGGGAAGTATTTTAGTGCGAAGTGCCAAGAGAATCTTGAAAAATTAACTAAAGCCAAAATTGAACTTGGGGCGGAGGATAAAAGTTTTCTGAGCGGATTGAGAACGGATATAGATGCCCTTATTCAAAAACTCGAAGGCTTGAGAACCATCTCTTTTTTTGCACTTCGTGATGTCGACGAAATAAGTGACAAGATTCTCATGCTCAAGATCGATCTTGGCATGATCGACAAGCTTAACTCTGAAGAAACTCAGGCTGTCATCAACCCCATAAATACACAGCTAAATGAGCTGATAAAGCAGGTTGGAACGCTAAAGGGGAACATAAATAAGCACAAGGCGAGGATCAAAAAAGCTATTGAGAAAAACCAAAGCAGCATCAATAACTTTCTTAAATTTGCTGGGTACAAGTATCATGTCGTAATTACGGCTGAACCAGAAACCTACAAGATGAAACTGGTCCATAGGGACATGAGCGAGCATATTTCCGCAGCATCGAAGCACCTTAGCTATGGTGAAAGAAATGCGTTTGCGCTTGTACTCTTTGTCCATCAGGTTCTTAGCGAAAACCCAGACATAGTGATCCTTGATGATCCAATTTCGTCATTTGACAAGAACAAGAAGTTCGCGATTTTGCATCAGCTTTTCAAGGGAGAGGTAAACCTTAAAGGCAGAACCACAGTTATGCTCACGCATGACATAGAACCAGTAATTGATATGATCAAGAGCACCGCTCGGGTCTTTGAAGGGGCCAAGCCTAGTGCATTCTTTCTTTCATCGCGCGCTGGCATCGTTTCAGAGCAGCCCATTGAAAAAGACGACATTCAAACCTTTGCCCGGGTCTGCAAGGATGTGATTAGTGCCCAAGCAGATTCAATTATTCGTTCAATCTATTTGAGGCGGCATTACGAAATAGTGGACGATAAGGGGCTCGAGTACAACATGCTTGCTAGCCTCTTTAAGAAACGAGACGTTCCATATGTTTATTTTCTTAATAGCCCTGTCGACATGGAGCCATCGGAGAAGGCTAAAGCCCAAACCAAAATTAAAGAGGATATTTCAGATTTCGACTATGATGCTCTTGTTTGTGTCGTGAAAGACGATGTGGCTATGCGCAAAAAGTACACAGATACCACAGTAGGCTATGAAAAAATTCAGCTGTTCCGCATAATACATGAGCAGCATGACAATCACATCATTACAAAGTTTATTAACGAATCTTATCACATCGAGAACGAGTACATAATGCAGCTGAATCCGCAAAAATTTGAGATTATTCCAGAATACGTGATTGATGAGTGCAACAAACTTCTGGCGAAGGAATAATCTGGACTTTGTCTTGCAGATGAAGTGGGGGATCAAGCTTCGTTAACGAAAAATTTTAGGCGGGTGAAAAGTCACGTGTTATTGAGGTTGCATCATGACTTGTTCCTCCACTTTCCTTTTTCAGCTGATAGGAAAGGGATTATGGTGAGAAAAAATTCTTACCTCAACACCACCTCACCCTTCAAATCGAGTGGAGGGTCGTTTCGGCGCCGTTGAATCGCGATTTGTAATATCGGTACCGAGCATACAGAACACTCTCAAACAAAGGAATATCGCCTAAGTTCTTGAGTTGCGGTTTTTCTATATGTGTCTTGGGATTCTACTCATAACTTAAAGGCCGCAAGCATAAATCCTGCCTGACCAGTTGGTCACCTCAACCTGCTGCTGTTGATTCAAACCCAGAACGTCGGCCTGGTCGAGGCCAAGGGACCGGGTCAGAATCTTAAACTGCTCTTCCTCTGGCAAGAGGTTCGCCAACTAGAGGGAGATGACATCAGAGGGATAGGGTTCGGCCCGAAGCGGCATGGTGACAGACAAGGAGAAAGCGCCGGTCGTTTGCAGCCATCGCTCGGCATATCGCAAAGAAAGATATCCATCATCCGCAACGTCGACTTGCTCTACCGCCAGGTCATCAAACCAGATAGGGACGGAGGCGGTCACTGATACTCTCCGAGATCATAGCCCCCGGATAGTGCCGGACCGCTGGGCTCGGCGGTGTTCAAACTATCCACAATGAACGTCGCGAGGGGCACGCGCAATGCAGCAGCGATCTGCTTCAGCGTCGTCAGCCGCGGATCGCGTTTGCCAGTTTCGATCAAAGAGAGCGCAGGCCCGCTAATACCGGTCAAGCGTGCCAGCTGCTCCAAGCTCAAACCCTGCGCGGCCCGCGTCTCACGGATCCGCTTACCGGCTTCCGCCAGTAGCTTCTTCTCGGCATTATCGACCATCTGCACCGCCTTACCTTTTTCGATAAAAATAGCGGCGAAACGGATTGCGCTCGAGGCATTTTACTCTTAACGGTAAGATCAGCACTGTAGGCAGTATAACAGCCCCACCCTTATCGAATAAGGTAAGCGCCCCATTTCGGCCCAACGGTTATTTTGTCAAGTTTGAATGCCCGCCGGTGCGGACGGCTGCGGGCGAATGCGATTTTTCGGGTTGGGTATTGATGTAGCGTTGA
>JADZAO010000018.1 GCA_020852535.1 Paracoccaceae bacterium
GCGTTGCAACCAGTGAGGATGCCGAAGAAGCTGCTTGTTATTGGCTCGGGTGCTATCGGTATCGAATTTGCCAGTTTTTTTAACACGCTTGGTGCAGATACCACGGTAGTCGAGGTAATGGATCGTATTCTGCCGATGGAAGATGCTGAGATCGCGGCCTTTGCAAAAAAGGCCTTTTTGAAGCAGGGGATGAAGATTTTCGAGAAGGCCGCCGTTAAAAAGCTTGATCGCAAGCCAGGTGTGGGTGTCACCGCTCATATCGAACAGGGCGGTAAAACTACCACGCAAGAATTTGACACCGTCATTTCGGCTATCGGCATTGTTGGTAATGTAGAGAATCTCGGTCTTGAGGCGCTTGGCGTCAAGATTGACCGTACCCATGTGGTGACTGACGAATTTTGTCGTACCGGAGTCGAGGGTCTTTACGCCATCGGAGATATCGCGAGCGGGCCGTGGTTGGCGCATAAGGCAAGCCACGAGGGCGTCATGGTGGCTGAACTGATCGCGGGCGGCTCTCCGCATCCGATCAAGCCAAACAGTATCGCAGGCTGTACTTATTGTTATCCGCAGGTGGCATCTGTCGGTCTGACCGAAGAAGGCGCGAAAGCCGCAGGTTATTGTATTCGTGTTGGACGCTTTTCCTCAATCGGTAATGGAAAGGCGATCGCGCTTGGGGAGTCCGAGGGGTTGGTCAAAACTATCTTCGACTCCAAGACGGGCGAACTGCTCGGCGCACATATGGTCGGCGCGGAAGTGACTGAACTAATCCAAGGTTATGTGATCGGTCGTACGCTGGAGACAACAGAGGAAGACCTGATTAATACGGTCTTTCCGCATCCAACCCTTTCGGAGATGATGCATGAATCGGTGCTCGATGCCTACGGGCGTGCGTTGCATCTCTGACCGAAGCTGAGCCCCGTCTGCATTTTTTGAGGATATTAGAACGGAATGCGGGCTTTTGGTAATTGCTGCGCTTTGGTACGCGGGAGAGCGGTGATGTCGCCCGCAAGTCTAAAGATGGCCCTCATGACGGGTTTCGTGCAAGGTGTGAGCTTTGTCTTGATCTAGTAATCCAACGGAACCTCGCTTGACCGAGTTCGTGCTTTTGGGGGACGTAGCTTGCTAACCTCGGTATTATCACCGGCACGTTGCGTCTGGCATGGTTGGGCATCTAGATCGGCCATATGTGGGAGAGGGTGTGATCTTTGATTCTGTTGCTGTGCGTTGCAGCATGCCCTGCCATCGTGGTGGTGTCTTGACGCAAGGATTTTGTCCAAATAACGGATTGTTTCTATAATTTTTCCTTCTTGTTCACTTCTTGTTCACATTTTTCGATTGGAGACTCGTCTCACCTAGTCTATCTCTGCCATTCGTTTCGACACGCGCTCTTTCTTAAGTGAGAAGGGCGGGCTGGGGGATAAAATGGCTGAGCAGAAGTTTATCGAAGTGCGGGGCGCCCGCGAGCATAACCTCAAGGGTATTGATCTCGATATTCCGCGCAATCAGTTGGTAGTTATCACCGGCCTTTCGGGATCGGGAAAGTCATCGCTCGCCTTCAATACAATTTATGCCGAAGGGCAACGGCGTTATGTCGAAAGTCTGTCGGCTTACGCGCGGCAGTTCCTTGACATGATGGGTAAGCCCGATGTCGATCATATCTCAGGGCTGTCTCCTGCTATTTCTATCGAGCAGAAGACAACTTCAAAGAACCCGCGCTCGACTGTTGGCACGGTTACGGAAATTTATGACTACATGCGTTTGCTGTTTGCCCGTGTGGGCACGCCGTTTTCTCCGACGACCGGCCTGCCAATCACCGCGATGCAGGTGCAAGACATGGTCGATGCTGTGATGGCGATGGAAGAGGGGACGCGCGCTTATTTGCTTGCCCCGATCATTCGCGACCGCAAGGGTGAGTATAAAAAAGAGTTCCTCGAACTCAGAAAACAGGGATTCCAGCGTGTTAAGGTGAACGGTGTCTTCTATGAATTGGAAGAACCGCCGACCCTCGATAAGAAATTCCGCCACAATATCGACGTGGTGGTCGATCGTATAGTAGTACGTGATGGGATTCAGACTCGTCTGGCTGATAGTTTTCGTACTGCACTCGACCTTGCCGATGGAATTGCTATCATCGAAACTGTTCCGACCGAAGGCGAAGGTCGGCGTATTACCTATTCAGAAAAATTCGCTTGCCCTGTGTCGGGCTTTACGATTTCCGAGATCGAACCGCGTCTTTTTTCGTTCAACGCACCTTTCGGTGCTTGCCCTGTCTGTGACGGTTTAGGTGTTGAGCTGTTCTGCGACGAGCGGCTTGTTGTTCCAGATCATGAGCTCACCTTGGAGCAAGGTGCGTTAGCTCCTTGGGCCAATCAAAAATCGCCTTACTTTACTCAAACTATCGAGTCTCTTGCTAAACACTATCAGTTTGATCGCAAGATCAAGTGGAAAGATCTGCCCATGAAGGTGCAGCAAGTCTTCCTTTATGGGTCGGGCGAGGAAGAGATAAAGTTTCGTTACGATGAAGGGGGACGTACATACGAGGTCAGTCGAGTCTTTGAGGGCGTGATCCCGAACATGGAGCGCCGCTATCGTGAGACGGACAGCGCTTGCATGCGCGAGGAATTTGAGCGCTATCAGAATAACCGCGACTGTGGCGCTTGCCACGGTTATCGGTTGAAGCCAGAGGCTTTGGCGGTGAAGATTGCGGGGCTGCATGTGGGGCAGGTGGTCCGCATGTCGATTCAGGAAGCTTACACGTGGATCGGGTCTGTTACTGACAGTCTGAGCGCGCAGAAGAATGAAATTGCGCGGACAATTTTAAAGGAAATTCGTGAGCGGTTGGGTTTCCTAGTCAATGTCGGTTTGAATTATCTGACCTTGTCGCGCAATGCCGGTACGCTTTCAGGTGGGGAAAGCCAGCGTATCCGTCTGGCGAGCCAGATCGGGTCAGGCTTGACCGGTGTACTTTACGTATTGGATGAACCGTCGATAGGCCTGCATCAGCGCGATAATGACCGCTTGCTAACCACGCTGAAAAATCTGCGTGATCAAGGAAACACCGTGTTGGTGGTGGAACATGATGAGGATGCAATCCGTGAGGCGGATTACGTTTTTGATATCGGTCCTGGTGCGGGGGTGCATGGCGGGCAGGTCGTGGCACATGGTACACCGGCACAGATACAGGCAGATCCAGTAAGTATGACGGGGCAGTATCTTTCTGGTCAGCGTGAGATCTCTGTGCCCGAGACCCGGCGTAAGGGTAATGGAAAGAAGCTTACAGTTGTCAACGCTACCGGCAACAACCTCAAGAACGTCACTTCGGAGTTTCCGTTGGGGATGTTTGTCTGCGTTACTGGCGTTTCGGGTGGCGGTAAGTCCACGCTGACTATTGAAACTCTGTTCAAGACTGCCGCGACTCGCCTAAACGGTGCTCGTGAAACACCTGCTCCTTGCGAAACGATCCGTGGATTCGAATACCTTGACAAGGTGATTGACATTGATCAACGCGCGATCGGCCGTACTCCTCGGTCTAACCCCGCTACCTATACTGGAGCTTTCACTCCTATTCGCGATTGGTTTGCAGGCCTTCCCGAGGCCAAGGCGCGGGGCTACCAGCCCGGTCGCTTCAGCTTTAACGTCAAGGGTGGACGCTGTGAATCTTGTCAAGGTGATGGAGTTATCAAGATCGAGATGCATTTCCTGCCCGATGTCTATGTGACTTGCGAAACCTGTAAGGGCCAGCGCTACAACCGTGAAACCCTTGAGGTTAAGTTTAAAAATAAAAGTATAGCCGATGTTCTTGATCTGACCTGTGAAGAGGCGAAAGACTTCTTTCAGGCCGTACCTGCCATTCGCGAAAAGATGGATGCGCTTTGTAAAGTTGGTCTTGGCTATATCAAGGTTGGCCAGCAGGCGACTACGCTTTCTGGTGGTGAGGCGCAGCGAGTGAAGTTGTCCAAGGAGATGTCGCGTCGAGCCACGGGGCGCACACTTTATATCCTTGATGAACCTACTACAGGGTTGCATTTTGAAGATGTACGCAAATTGCTGGAAGTGCTGCACGAGCTGGTCGATCAGGGAAATACGGTCGTCGTGATTGAACATAACCTTGATGTCATTAAGACTGCCGATTGGATCATCGATATTGGTCCAGAAGGTGGTGATGGCGGGGGCGAGATAGTTGCCGTAGGCACGCCAGAAGATGTGGCAAATGTTGAGGCCAGTCACACCGGTCGTTATTTGCGTGATATGTTAAAGCTGCGCCGCGTCTCGATCTGACAAATATCAGCTGACTAAAGTTCGCTGAAAGTTGACTGTAAATAAATGTTCTTGAAAATAATTTTAAAGGTCATTTCGGTTTTATGGCCTTGAAACGGCATTAATGGGGACAAAATATCTTTTCGCGTCCTTAAAAGTGCGGCTTTCAATGAGGCTTAGGTAATTCCGCCAGAGGAGCTGGCTGGTGCCCATTATTGACAGTGGAGACTATGATGATGGTTGTTCCTTGGTCTTTTTGATGCGCTTACATTTGTGGTTCCAACGTTCGGCATCAAATTGTTGCGGTGGTGAACTTCATTTAGTCTGTCATTGATTTTACCAGCGCCTTCTACGTTGAATTGATTTCAAGAAGAGCGGTTACGCTGCAGTCGGCATTGTTCTGGTACTTTACCCTTTGACGTCTTGAGAATAATCACTGTTTCGTAATCCAGTGCGTGACTGCCGCTTTTGTATAGGTTTTACGTTCTAACAGCTCCAACGTGAGCGTCGTTACACGTAACGAAGCAAAACGGATCAAGCATGCAAAAATCAAGACCTTCAAATGAGGAAGGGCCGTCCATTGGCGGCCCTTCAACGTTTTTCTTGCATGCTGCTTGTTTCAATCCATCGGCTTAAAATTCAGCGACGCGCCCTCTTTGATTCCGCTCGGCCAGCGCGAGGTGACGGTTTTAGTCCGGGTGTAGAAGCGGAACGAGTCTGGTCCATGTTGGTTTAGGTCGCCGAAGGCTGACTTTTTCCAACCACCGAACGTGTGATAGGCTAATGGAACTGGGATCGGAACGTTGATACCGATCATTCCGACATTGACGCGTGCGGCAAAATCACGCGCTGTATCGCCATCGCGGGTGAAAATCGCAGTGCCGTTACCGTATTCGTGGTCCATCGCCAGACCAAGTGCTTCTTCGTAGGTCTTGGCACGTACGGTTGATAGGACAGGCCCAAAAATTTCCTTGCGGTAAATGTCCATATTCTTGGTGACATGGTCGAATAGGTGCGGGCCGACGAAGAAGCCGTTCTCATATCCTTGCAGTTTGAAGTCACGGCCATCGATCACCAGTTTCGCGCCCTGCGCTATGCCTGATTCCACCAGTTTCAGGATGTTTGCCTTGGCCGCCGCTGTGACCACCGGGCCATAGTCAACATCGTTTCCGGCGGTATAAGGGCCAACTTTTAGTTTTTCGATTCGCGGGATTAACTTTTCGATAATACGGTCGGCAGTTTCATCACCGACAGGAACAGCGACCGAAATTGCCATGCAGCGTTCGCCTGCGGCACCATATCCGGCACCTATTAGCGCATCGGCAGCAAGGTCCATATCAGCATCGGGCATAATTATCATGTGGTTCTTGGCACCACCGAAGCACTGCACGCGCTTTCCATTGGCGCAGCCACGAGCGTAGATATATTCTGCAATCGGGGTTGATCCGACGAATCCAATACCCGAAATGATCGGGTTGTCGAGGATAGCATCGACCGAGTCTTTGTCGCCATTGATCACTTGCAATACGCCATCGGGCAAGCCTGCTTCTTTGAACAATTCGGCCAGCATCATTGGCACGGATGGGTCACGCTCGGATGGCTTTAGGATGAAGGCATTGCCGCAAGATAGCGCGGGTCCAATCTTCCAAAGTGGGATCATGGCCGGGAAGTTGAATGGAGTGATTCCTGAAGCAACACCAATGGGTTGGCGCATGGAATACATGTCGATTCCGGGCCCGGCGCTGTCAGTGAATTCGCCTTTGAGCAGGTGTGGTGCACCGATGCAAAACTCGATTACTTCTAGCCCTCGCTGGATATCACCTTTGGCGTCTGGCACGGTTTTTCCGTGTTCCGACGACAGAACTTCAGCCAGTTTTTGCATGTCACGGTTCAATAGGCGTACGAATTCCATCATCACCCGAGCACGGCGCTGTGGGTTGGTGGCGCCCCATTTGATTTGGGCCTGTGCAGCGTCCGCCGTTGCCCTATCCAGTTCGGCCTTGGTTGCCAGCGCGACCCGCGCTTGGACTTCGCCCGTGGCGGGGTTGTAGATATCTGCGAAGCGGCCCGAAGTGCCTGCAACATGCTTGCCGTTGATCCAGTGACCGATCTCTTTCATCGAACTTCTCCTGATTTTCTGGGTGCAGAATAGTCTTGCAAAAATACACGGAAAAGGGGCAATATTTCAAATATGTTTTGCATTTTTGCAATATTCCATTCAAACTTATAATTTGAATTATTCCGTTGCCTAAAGCTACGGGACGCGTCCTTATCATGATTGCGAGAGATAGCGAGAAATGGACTGGGATGATCTTCGTATCTTTCTTTCTGTTGCTCGTAGTGAAAGCTTGTCGGCGGCGGGTAAGTGCTTGCATATTGATCCTGCTACCGTAGGTCGTCGCATCGCACGGCTTGAAGATGCGATAGGGGCTAGGCTCTTTACTAAATCGCCGCGGGGTTATGCGCTTACCGAAGAGGGTACTCGCTTTCTTAATCATGCCATTCGTGCTGAAACCGCGATGGAAGGAGCACGCGAGGCGCTAGTCGGTCCCGAAGGATTGTCAGGCCAGATCCGCGTTGGCGCACCTGACGGCTGCGCCAACTATCTGCTTCCGCAGGTTCTGGTTGCCATCTGTGATGCTAATCCTGGTCTTGAAGTGCAGATTGTCGCTTTGCCGCGCGTTATCAATTTGTCGAAGCGCGAGGCGGATATGGCCATCGCCGTTAGTTGCCCTACGGCGGGCCGCTTGACCATACAGAAGTTGACCGACTATCACCTACACCTTGCCGCGCACCCCGATTATCTTGCACGCCACCCGGTTATTCGCACTCCTGAAGACCTGAAAGCTCATCGCATGGTCGGATATATCCCTGACATGATCTTTGATAAGGAGCTAGATTACCTGTCTAAAATCGGCACCACTACTGTTCCTCTTGCGTCGAACTCTGTCTCAGTGCAGTTGAACTGGTTACGCTGCGGGGCAGGGATAGGCATTGTGCATGATTTCGCACTTCCTGCTGCCCCCGGTCTTGTCAGAATTATCCCTGATCAAATTGGTCTTACGCGCGCTTTTTGGCTGATCCGCCACGCCGATGACGGAAGGGTCGAGCGGTTGAACCGTTTTGCCGATCTGCTGGTTGCAGGTATTCGTGCTGAAATGGCGCGACTTGAACTTTTAATCTAAGCTCTCGTTTCGATAATTCTTTTTTGACAGGTAGTATATGGAACGTGAGGTGCAGATATATCCGTTTGAAACGCGATATGGTGCGCAAACTTGTCCGCTAGAGTGTCGCCTGCATGACCGATATTGTCATGATGCGTCAGTATTACCTCCCGTCGTAGAGACAAAAGTGCGGACAAGATGTTGAAGAAAATAA
Source organism: Paracoccaceae bacterium (assembly GCA_020852535.1). GTDB lineage: Bacteria > Pseudomonadota > Alphaproteobacteria > Rhodobacterales > Rhodobacteraceae > Paragemmobacter. Next base: position 7,636 of record JADZAO010000018.1, read on the forward strand.
ACGATGGCGGTTTTCGTTGCATAGCTGCTTTCGAAGACGACTATATGGTCGGGCTTTTATTTCTATTGGTGACTTCGTCAAAGTTCGGCTGATGCAGTCGGCGTTGAGAAAATATATGTTGTAAAGAATAGTTAAAGGTTTTTGATCGCCGCTTTGGTCTTGCCTTAACCCGTGCAATATTGTTGCGTGTAAACCAAGCAGACAAGGCAGGGGGAGCCATGCGTATTGGTCTTTATCCGGGAACCTTCGATCCGATTACCCTTGGTCATGTTGATATTATTCAGCGCGCAATGGCACTGGTTGACCGTTTGGTGATCGGCGTTGCCACCAACCGTGATAAGAGTCCGATGTTCACTATCGATGAGCGTGTGGCGATGGTAGAGGCCGAATGTGCCACCATCGTCACCAAAACCAGCGGAAAAATCGTGGTCTACCCTTTTGAAAACTTGCTGATCGATTGCGCTCACGATGTGGGGGCAAGCGTCATCGTGCGAGGCCTACGGGCAGTTGCTGATTTCGAATACGAATTCCAAATGGTTGGCATGAATCGTGCTTTGGATGCTAGAATCGAAACTGTCTTTATGATGGCCGATGCTCGCCGTCAGGCGATTGCATCGAAACTGGTCAAGGAAATAGCCCGCCTTGGTGGTGATGTGTCTAAGTTCGTTACCCCGCCGGTAGTGGAAGCATTAAAGAAAAAGCTAAGTTAAAGCAAAAAAGGAATACTTCCAACCTTCGCTTCGGGATATGTTGTCAGACCTAGATATTTCATTTCGAACAGACCTTTTAGATAAGCTTTCCCATAGCCACGGCGACGTCGGCCATGCGGCAGGAAAAGCCCCACTCGTTATCATACCATGCTAACACGCGGACGGTGCGGCCCCCGACTACCTTGGTTTGCTCCGGCGCAAAGATGGATGATTGTGGCGTGTGGTTGAAGTCGATTGAAACCTTGGGTTCGGGATCATAGGCAAGTACCATGCTCATGTGGCCTGCCGCTGCTTCGCGTACCACTTCGTTCACGTCATGTACCGTTATAGTTTTGCATGCCACAAAGGTCAGGTCTACTGCACTGACGTTCGGTGTCGGCACACGGATCGCAGACCCGTCGAGCTTCCCTGCTAGTTCCGGTAATACTTCTCCCAGCGCCTTTGCCGCTCCGGTTGAGGTGGGAATCATTGCCATAGCGGCCGCACGGGCTCGGTACAGGTCGTTATGGCGTCGGTCTAACATGGGTTGATCGCCTGTGTAGCTGTGAATCGTGGTCATGATGCCGGATTCGATGCCTATCGCATCGTTCAACACCTTGGCCAAAGGCGCGAGGCAGTTCGTGGTGCAAGATCCATTTGACACAACTAGATGTTGGGTGGTCAGTTGGTGATGGTTTACGCCGTAGACTACAGTTTTGTCGGCCTGTTTGGCAGGGGCTGATACTAGTACCCGTTTTGCTCCGTGTTCTAGGTGTACTGCCGCCTTATCGCGCGCGTTGAACTTGCCGGAACATTCTAGAACTACATCTACGTTTTCCCAATCCAGAGTCGCAGGATCGTAGCTTGACATTACGCGGATCAACCCGCAGCCAAGGTCGAGCTGCCCGTCATTCACCTTGATCGTGCCGGGAAAACGGCCATGTACAGAGTCGTATCTCAAAAGGTGCGCATTGGTCTCGATCGGCCCTGTGGCGTTGATCGCAACCACTCGTATATCGTTGCGTCCTGATTCTGCGATATGCGACAGCGTGCAGCGCCCGATCCGTCCGAAGCCGTTGATCCCTATGGTGATGGTCATTGCTTGTGTCCTCCCTCCGTGCCTGATCTTTGTTTTGTCATAGCCCCACACTCTTCTACGCGGTAAGTAAAAAAAGTTATATTTTCAATATTTTATCGCAAAAATTTAGAGTTTGCGCTAACAGCGTAAACCTTTGCAAATCTGGTGTGCTGATTTTAGATGGAAAATCGATAGCAAGGAAATGACAGCATGAACAGACTTTTGGCACTCATTGACGACGTAACTGCCATTGTCAAAGTGGCAGCAGCTTCGGTCGATGACATCGCTGGTACTACTGTGAAAGCAGGAGCCAAGGCTGCAAGCGTTGTGATCGACGACGCCGTCGTGACGCCAAAATACGTGCAAGTATTTCAGGCTGATCGGGAATTGCCAATCATTTGGCGCATTGCCTGCGGGTCATTAAAAAATAAACTAGTAATTCTTTTACCCGTAGTGCTCGCGCTAGCAAATTTTGCGCCTTGGGCTATTACCCCGCTTTTGATTCTGGGCGGTGCTTATCTTTGTTTTGAAGGTGCTGAAAAGCTTTATTACAAGTTGGTTTCGGTCGAGGGTCACGTGGTTGAGCAGGCTTTTGAGATCGCCAATCCTGCTCGTCTAGAAGAAGAAAAGGTGTCTGGAGCGATTAAGACTGATTTTATTCTTTCGTCTGAGATCATGACTATCGCTCTTGCTGCAATACCGGATTCGAATTTTTGGATTGATGCAATCACGCTGGCCATAATTGGCATAGTCATCACGATCGCTGTCTACGGTGTTGTAGCCCTGATTGTGAAAATGGATGACGTCGGATTGCACATGGTTGCCACGAGCCGTACCGCGGCAGGGCGGTCATTCGGACGCGGGCTGCTGAAGGCCATGCCGGGGTTGATGGTGGTTTTGTCCACCGTTGGTACGGGGGCGATGCTCTGGGTTGGCGGCAATATAATAATCCACGGGATGGAACTATTGGGCTGGCCTTGGTTTTATGACAACGTTCATCATTTGGCAGAAGCGGTTTCCCATATTACGCCTGTTGCATCTGGCTTGCTGAAATGGGTGGTAACTGCTGTTGTCGATGGGGCATTCGGCGTGATTTTTGGGTTAATACTTATCTCGATCGTCGCTAAATTGATCGGTCCTGCTATTATTGCTATTACTGTAAAGAAATAAGGCCTCGCATTAAGCGCAGCCTTTTGTTTTAGCGTTACACCATGCAGGCTAGGACGATTAGTTCTCGTATCGGAGCATTGATTTTGTTAGAGCCACGGCATTCTCGGCCGTGATGCCAAATTCTTTGTAAAGTCGCTCCATAGGAGCAGAGGCCCCGAAAGATGACATGCCGACGAAGCCAGCCTTGGCTTCGCGTCCGCGTTCGCCCAATAGCCAACGATCCCAGCCCATGCGTACGCCAGCCTCGATGGCAACGCGCACAGGCCCAGGTGGCAGTATTTTCCGGCGGTAAGCTTCGTCTTGTACTGCAAAAAGCTCCATGCAGGGCATGGAGACCACTCTCGTGCCGATTCCTTCGCTTTCCAGTGCATCCTTAGCCTTCAGTGCGATCTCGATTTCCGAACCCGTCGCCATTAGGATAACCTGACGCTTGGTCACGGCCTCGGCCAGTATGTAAGCACCTTTAGCGACCATATTGGTATTGGTGTGGATCTTGCGCACGGTGGGTAGATTCTGGCGGCTTAGTACCAGCACGGTCGGGCGCTTTGTCTCCGTTAGCGCAATTTCCCATGCTTCTGCCGTTTCCACTATATCGGCAGGGCGGATCACCAGCGTGTTTGGCGTGGCACGGCTCATCGCTAAATGTTCGACTGGTTGGTGGGTTGGCCCGTCTTCGCCTAAACCGATGGAATCGTGGGTCATGACGTAAATTACTGGCACGCCCATCAGGGCTGAAAGACGCATTGAGGGGCGGGCATAGTCGGTAAAACACATGAAAGTGCCGCCATATGGTCGCACGCCGCCATGTAGCGCCATACCATTCATCGCCGCAGCCATACCATGCTCGCGGATGCCGTAATAGACGTAACGGCCTTTACGGTCTTCGGGGCTGAACATACCTAGATCGGCAGTCTTGGTGTTGTTCGACCCTGTCAGATCAGCCGAACCGCCTAACGTTTCGGGCATGACTGGATTGATCGCCGTCAGCACTTTTTCTGATGCCGCACGAGTAGCTAGCTTTGGAGCCGTCTCTATCGCTTGCTTCTTAACCGCACGGATGGCCGATACCAACTTGGCTGGGGCAACGCCAGCGAAGATACGCGCAAATTCCGCCTGCTTCGTTTCCGACAACGCGCTAAGTCTCGTCTGCCATTCTGCATGCGCCGTAGTGCCGCGTTCGCCCATCGCTTCCCATCTCTCTTTTACATCAGAGGGGATTTCGAACGGTCCGTAATCCCAGCCGTAGCTAGCTTTTGTTGCCGCCATTTGTGCGGGATCGGTCAGTGCGCCATGACCTTTGGATGTGTCCTGTGCAGCATGGCCAAAGGCAATATGCGTTTGGCAGGCTACCAACGCGGGGCGGTCTGAGGTTTTGGCCGCCACAATCGTACGGTCGATATCCTCAGGGTTATGGCCATCACAGGAGAACACGTCCCAACCGCTGGCTGCAAAACGCGCGTTCTGGTCGGTCACGTCCGAGAGTGAAACCTTACCATCAATGGTGATTCCGTTGTTATCCCACAGCACGACCAGCCGCGATAGTTGTTGCTTACCAGCTAATGCAATCGCTTCCTGGCTCACGCCTTCCATCAGACAGCCATCACCTGCTATGACGTAGGTGTAATGATCGATGATTTTCGATCCCCAACGTGCCCGCAAATTTTCTTCGGCAATGGCAAAACCCACCGAATTTGCAATACCCTGACCTAGGGGGCCAGTCGTAGTCTCTACACCCGCCACATGGCCGAATTCCGGATGGCCCGCCGTAATGGCACCCCACTGGCGGAAATTCTTGATCTGCTCAAGTGTCACATCTTCGTAGCCTGTCAAATAGAGCAATGCATAGATCAGCATAGATCCGTGGCCCGCTGATAAGATAAATCGGTCGCGGTTGGGCCAACGTGGCGCTTTAGGATCAAAAGTTAGATGTTTGTCGAAAAGCACCGTCGCCACATCCGCCATGCCCATCGGCATGCCCGAATGGCCAGAATTAGCGGCTGCTACGGCGTCGAGCGTTAACGTGCGGATGGCGCAGGCGCGTCTCCAGTGGTCTGGATGTCGGTCGCGAAGGGTTTTAATGTCCAAGACCGTGATCCTGTCTTCTGGATGCAGAAATTTATTTGTTCCATAACATTCCAAGCGGCAAGATCAAGCAATCACGGCAAGCCTTTGGCTGGAAATGCGTGAGTTTGATATACCTTTTGAGTTAAGATCAGATATTGGGCGCTTTGTACTGATTCGAAAATCGCCACTAGTAAGGCGGTATCGGCTTGGCGATAAGAATAACTCTTGAGACAAACATAGAGGAATGGGCATCTGATGCAGGACTTGGTCGAGCTTGAACGCAGAATCAACGCAGCCCTTCAGCGCATTGAGGCAGGAGTTGAGGCTTTGCCTGTAGTTCCTGTAGCTGATGCCGTAGAAATTGACAAACTAAAGGCGGAACTTGTGGTCGAAAAGACCCGTAATGCCGCCTTGCGTCAGGAACTGGTCGAGCACAAACCTACCGCCAAACCTGCGTCTGAATTGGAAGTTCGCGTTGAACAGCTTATGCGCCAGATCGATGTGCAGGGGATAGAAATGCAGCGCATGCGCAAGAATGTCATGCAATTACGCGAGAGTTTGAGTGCCCTGCGCCGCTTGGCCAGCGAAAAGCTGGCAGATCCCGAAATGATTAATCTTGCCATGCAGGCGGAATTGGAATCGATCCGCGTCACTCGCCTTGCTGAAATGGCCGAACTCGATGAGATTATCGCCGAACTTGATCCAATGATCGTCCAGCAGTCGCGTGAGGTACAAGAATATGCCTGAACTAACTATCACAATGGGAGGACGTAATTTTACTGTAACCTGTCAGGCAGGCGAAGAGCATTTTTTGCAAACCGCCGCTGCAATGCTTGATGCCGAGGTAGAGCCGTTGACCGCCTCAATGGGCCGTTTGCCGGAAGCGCGTCTTTTGCTGATGGCGGGGTTGATGCTTGCCGACCGAACCGCCGCAGTCGAGGATGAAAACCGCACTCTGAAGGCTCGTTTGGCCGAGATTGGTGGGCGTGGCTCTCCCGAACCAAAGCGTATTGAGGTTCCAGTGATACCGCCGCAGGTTGCCGAAACGCTTGTCGAAATTGCCGCCCGCGCCGAAGCTCTCGCCGCCTGTATTGAAGACCGTCGCGCTTGACCTTCTTAGCCGCCCTCTGGGGTTCTTGTTCACCAGCACCGAACACAAAATGATCACTGCCCGTTACATTTGCAAGCGCGCCGCTTAAGGTTTGTTATATATGTGATTGCCAATGACGCTTCGATTATGGTGCCGAATCTCAAGGGGCACTACATTGTCATGTAACAAGAGGTCTAGGTCTCAACTGCCCGTTTTGGCCAAAATTCTGATGGATCAAACTATGTCCGGTGATTAAATGACTATGGGGGAGCACCTTATTTTTACAAGGATGGCAAAAAATAAACGGAGACCTCCGATCTTCTTAGATTGTAAATAGAAATAAAAAGGCATGTATGAAGCTAGCCTTAAATTAATAAAATAAAAGTATCAGCCTTTTGCTGCACGAATTTTTTCCGCCGCGCTCTTGTCGAAGGTCACGTTTTTTTGTTCGAATAGAACGTCGAGTTCGCCTGACAGAGTCATCTCGGTGACGATGTCGCAC
>JADZAO010000019.1 GCA_020852535.1 Paracoccaceae bacterium
AGGCTCAAAAAGCCCGCCATCAGCCAAAGACGAAGGCCAGACAGACCACAAGTCGTCTGACGTCTAGCAACAAAAGCGCCCAAGACAGTTTTGATATCAAGCATCTTTACTTCCCATAACACAAAAGCAATTGCGCGAATGCGCAGCTTTGAACGGTTCAGCCAAAACGTCGAAGTTTACATCAGTCATTAGACTATGATCTTTTGTCGTCAACCTAAAACACAACAGATAAAACGACAAAAAAACCAGACCAGACCAGACCAGACCAGACCAGACCAGACCAGACCAGACCAGACCAGAAAATAAGACTATTTTTAACCCGAATAGCAAGTACTACCGCAAAACCTTATGAGGTCAATCGATGTTTGATTATCCCCAATTAAGAACTATTGATAGAGCATTGCCAAATGTGGGACAGCCTTGATCCAAACAACGCTAAAATAAAACTCAATGTGAAATTATCACTCCAAACTGTCTTGATCAGGAATATAAAACCAATCACATCAGGTACAAACCTTCGGCGGTTTCAAGGAAGATACTTTCGACATTGAACAGGCGGTACCGTTGAAGCCCGAGGTAATAATCGTCACCGGCAGTAACTGGGAAGCTTACGTTCCCGGCGGCGCTTGGGTCGGAGTTATCCCTAGCGCGCAGACCTTGCACGAGCAAAAGATAAGCTAGCGGGGCTCATGCAAGGCCCTACATTTATCGGCATCAAAGCGGTCAGGTTCATGCTATCTGGAACCAAATTTATAACAACCTATACAACTTCGTGACCATACAACAAATCGCCAAATGATTACACCCAAAGATCTTTACGGATCTCGATCCAGAAACGACTTAGAAGCTTGGCAACTTCATCCTCTGAACGCGCGGTTTTGGTCAGTAAATGAACTTCAGCTCGAACTAGCCTCACCATCTGTCTTTGAAGACTTAAGAAATTCAAAAGGGCCCTAAGTAGATCGAACGGTGCTAGAGAACATGCGGGACCAATCTAGCCAAGGATTGCAGCCATCAACCCACCTTTGCAAAACAGGCCATTGATTTTAAGCAACAGGCACCACGCCCGCCAAAACCTCGCCCGCCGCCAGTAGTAAATCCTCGCGATGCCAATCGGCCAAAAGCTGCACGCCCATCGGTGTAGCTCCCGTCAAATCTGTTGTTACCACCAAACTTGGCAAAGCCATCACCGGCGGCACAGTTTGCGGCAATTGCGCTTCTTGAACACGAAGAAAATCCGCTTCCGACCGCACGTCAAGGTGGTCAGGGAAAGGCGGCTCGCCCGATACGGGACACAGCACAAGCGGCCAATCAGAAAGAAAACACCGCCACAACCGAACCAACCTTACACGATTCTGCAGCACATCCATCAGTATGCCTGCCGTCAGAGGCGGAACCATACGATCCAAAAGACCATAGATAAAAAGCGCATCGGGATCGCCCTCATGTTCCACAACCGCCTGAGGCAGGCCATGACGCATATCAGCACTTAAAAGAATATACAGAAGATCCCAAGCCTCACGCCAAGGCGGGGTCGCAACCTCTTCAACGACATATCCTGCCTTAATCAAACACTCCGCCGCCGCAAACAATGCGGCTCGCACAGCAGGATCCACCGCCATCCCATCCGGCGATACACAAAGCGCTACTTTTCGCGCGACGGGCGGACCCTCAAGCGGTGCCGCAATCGCCCAAGGATCGCGCGGATCATAAGCCGACATCGCCCTTAGCCCCAACCGCAAATCCGCAACAGACCGCGCCAGTGGACCCGATACTGCCAGCATTTGACAAGCAATCAGCTGATCCGCTGCAGTGGCGTTATAGGAAGGAACTCGCCCCAAAGAAGGCCGCAACCCATGCACGCCACAAGCATAAGCAGGATAGCGGATCGATCCCCCAAAATCCGTCCCAAGCGCCAAAGCCCCCATGCCCGAGGCCACCGCGGCCCCCGCCCCGCCAGATGACCCGCCTGGCGTAATACCCGCCGCACGCGGATTATGCGTTGCTCCGTGCAATAAATTCCTCGTAAACCAGCGCAATGAAAACGCAGGCGTATTCGTCCGCCCCACGATCACCGCCCCCACCCGCCGCAAGGATGCCACTACCGGACTGTCACTTTCCGCCACCAACTCCGCCTGCATCCGCAATCCGTTAGTTGTAGCATAACCCTTTTGATCGACACTCACCTTAATTGTCACAGGAACGCCCGCCATCGGTCCCGCATCCTCGCCTCGTACCAGTGCCGCATCAACCGCATCCGCGGCAGCCAAAGCCTCATCGTCACAACGCGTCACAATGGCATTCAGCCCACCATTCACCGCATCGATCCGCTCCAGCGCAGCCAACGCCACCTCCCGCGCCGAAACCTGCTTTCGGGCAACCAGCCCCACCACTTCGACCGCTGTCAGATCAGCCAACCCCATGCGCAAACCTCCAGCCATTCGTCTCTTCTCAAAAGACCTTCCTTTATCGTCAAGATTGACTAACAAGGTCATGCGATCAAGCGGTTTTAATGGACGAAAAAGAACACTACCTCGACAATATATTTATCAAACATCTCTAGCGTTCCCCAAAGTATAAATTCTATTATCTAATACATCTAAGAAATCGGTTCAAAAGCCAAAACGGGCATTAGATCCCCTTCTACAACAACCACCGTCCTCATACTGCCCCCTAGCAGGCAACCACCTAGCCTACCGTCGGCTACTTCAACTCAATAAAAAAGTCATTTTTTTCCTTTACTGGGACAAAAGGCACAACGGACTACTCCATAATTAGCGCGTGCGAATTTCTCCGGCGTCCACCCGCAATCGCGTCTCAAAGGCCTTGCTGATATGCTGGCGCAGCGCCTGATAAGCCGCCTCGCCATCATGTGCTTCGATGGCACTGATGATCCGGGCATGCTCAGCCAAGGCAACCTCGTCCCGTCCTTCCGCAGCAAAGGACGTGTTAGCCATTAAAGCCATTGTCCGGTGTACCAGATCAAGCTGTTGCACAAGAAAGCGGTTATTACTCGCCAGATGAATTTGTCGATGAAAGCGCTTGTTTGCACGACTCAACAGCTTCGGATCACCGCCCAGCAATCCACGGTCATCGTTCACCATCCCCCGCAAAACACGGATCTCCTCGTCGGTCGCATGCCGTGCCGCCAACCGTGCAGCCAAACCCTCCAGTTCAGTCCGTACCGCATAAAGATCAATCAACTGCTTATGATCAAGTGACGCGACGATCAGGCTACGCCCATCCCGCGTCAACATTGCCTGCGTCTCCAGCCGCTGCAAAGCCTCGCGCACAGGTGTACGCGAAACCCCCAATCGCTCAGCAAGCTCAGATTCCACAAGCCGATCACCAAGCTTATACAATCCCGCATCAATCGCTTCGAGAATCAGCGTATAAGCATCTTTTTGCACCGCTTTCAGCCTCCCGTCCCGTAACCACCCAATCTTTGCATTGGGATACAATTGTATACAAAAAAGACTGCAGCTTTCAACCGGCACAAGATAGGTCTTGGCCTTGCGGAGAACGGCAGTGTAATTAAAGCTATGACTGTCGCACCCTTCACCAATCCACCGCGCGCGCCCATCTCTCTGGCGCTTTGGGTATATCTCAGCCTGACAGCACTGCTCTCTCCCCTCGCAAACCCGCTATTACGCCGTCGACTGTCTATCGGCAAAGAAGACTCTACCCGCTGGCGCGAAAAACTAGGCGAGACAAATCTTGCCCGCCCCGATGGGCCACTTGTCTGGCTTCATGCCGTCAGCGTGGGCGAAGGGCTATCGGTCCTGCCACTTCTTACTAGAATTACCCCCCATGCACATGTGCTGCTAACCTGCACGACCGTCACATCGGCCCGATTAATGGCCGAACGCGTACCTAAAAACGTCACCGTACAGTTCCTGCCGCTTGATCTACCCAACCCTGTCCGCCGTTTCTTGCACCACTGGCAACCCAATGTGGCGGTCATGGTGGAAAGCGAATTCTGGCCGCGTCTCATCTGCGAAACCCACCGACACGGCATTCCACTTCTGCTCATCAATACCCGCATTTCCGATACCTCAATGGCGCGTTGGGCACATCTTCGCGGATTGTCCCGTACTCTCTTGCGACGTTTTTCTGCCCTAACCGCTCCCAACCAAAGTGCGGCAACAAAACTCATCACCCTCGGTGCCGATCCGTCACGAGTAACCATCACAGGTTCTCTCAAACGCAGCGCGAACCGCCTTCCAGTCGATACAGCCGAGCTGGAACGCCTGCGGCAAGCCACGATAGGCCGCACGCTCTGGCTTGCTGCTTCAACCCATCCGGGCGAGGAAACATTAATGGCAGCCGCACACCGGCAGCTGCGCGAAACCCTGCCCAACGCCCTACTAATCCTCGCCCCGCGCCATCCCAACCGTGCCGCGACAATCAAAGCCGATCTGAAAGCCGCAGGCCACACCGTAAGCCAACGAACTAAAGGCGAGCTTCCTGCAGGCGACATCTACCTTGCCGATACGCTGGGTGAACTTGGCCTCTGGTTCGACCTTTGCTCCGTATCTTTCATTGGCGGCTCGCTAGTGCCGGTAGGCGGCCATAACGCCTATGAGCCGGCTCTGCATGGTTCAGCCATCCTGCACGGTCCGATGGTAGGAAATTTCTCCGACCTTTACGCCCGCCTCGATACATCCAAAGCTGCAGAATGCGTAACAGCCGAAAGCCTCGCCCCCGCCCTACTACGCCTGCAGAACCCTAAAATCCGCGAAACGATGGTTCGCTCTGCCACACAGGCACTTGCAGCCGAAGACGACGCAACCACTTACACAGCGGCACTTATTTTTAGCGCGCTTTCCACCACGGCAGCTTCCAACGACGATGGGTCCAGAGCCACTGGTCCATATGCGCCCTAACCTGTGTTTCCAAACTGTCGTTCAGCGCTTGCGTCATAATCTCGGGCTTTGAATGCGGAACAGGTGCCTCAATAAGTAGATCAAATCCGCCATCCTCGCGGCGGATGCCATAGGTTGGCACAATCAGCGCATCATAGCGCAGCGCTAGTTCCGCCGATGACAACGCCGTCAAAGCCTCACGTCCCATAAAGGTCAGCGGTGCACCGTCTCCCATATACTGGTCAAGAACCACACCCAGCATGCCGCCCGAACGCAAAAATCGCACCATATCAGAAAGACCCTGCCGTCCACGCGGGAACAATGGCTTGCCGATTGAGGAAATCGCAGCGACATAATGGCGGTTAAAAAACGGGTTTCCCATCGGGCGATAAAGCCCCCCGACACGGTATCCCTTCAAAATCAGCGCAGCGCGGATCGCATCGTAATTGCCAATATGCCCCGTCACCAAAATCACCGGACGTCCGGCTTCATGCGCTTTAGCCAAAGCCGCGACACCCGCACCCGTCAGGGGTTCATTCCTAATCCGCTCAATGAAATCGCGCGAAGAGTAAAGTTCAATCAGCGACTGGCCAAGGTTTTCAGGGACGCGCCGCACCATCCGCTCCACTTCCGCTTTAGACAAATCGGGGAAAATCAGCGCAAGGTTCTCGCGGATACGCAATCCATAACCGCCCAAAGGCGATACGATCCGTGACATAACCCAGCTTGCCAGACGCCGCCGCATATCAAAGGGCAAACGCAACATCAGCCATATCGCCACCCGGATCAGGCGATCAGTCAACCAATAAAGCAAGGTATTAAAACGGAGCATCACGATCCTTAGGTCGCAGACACACAAACCTAGCGCTGCATCAGGCTAAATATAACCGCGCTACCTCACGCTCACAAGAACAGCACGACGATTGACAACACAGCCTAGGTCATGCCTATGGACGCTGCCCCAAGGACCAGTCATGCCCGCGCTTTTCGTCACTAACTTCAACCCACGCTTCACCGGCGTCTCATCCACCGCCGCCGCCGTGTTTGACCAACAGATCCGTAACCTCGACGCGGTGCTGGTAGGCCACCCCCTACCCGGTTGCCCTGAACCAATAACACTACGCCGCGCCCTCGCGCTATCGCGCACACCACCAAAAGGACTCCCTTTTTCTATTTGGCACGTAAGGCGCAATTCAGAAATGCAAGCTGCCCTATTTGCTCGCGACATCCTAGGCCTACCTATTCGCATCGTCTTTACCTCAGCCGCGCAACGGCGCCATTCGATCTGGCCACGCTGGCTGATCTCACGCATGAACGCCGTCATCGCCACAACCGAAGTAGCGGCAAGCTTCGTGCCAAACGTCAACGCCGTGGTGCCGCATGGCGTCGACACCGACCGCTTCACCCCTGCCTCTGACCGCAACGCCGCATGGCGCGCAACCGGATTTCCAGGCGATTACGGCATAGTCACCGTGGGTCGAATCCGCCCTGAAAAAGGCACAGATCTCTTCGTTAAGACAATGATCAAAGCTCTACCAAGCCTCCCCTCGGCCACCGCTGTGGTAATTGGCATGGCCAAGAAGAGCGAAACGACCTTCCTGCAATCGCTTAAAGATCAAGTCGCCGCCGCCGGTCTAACACAGCGCATCCTATTCCCCGGCGAAATCGCAGCCCAAAAAATGCCACAAGTCTTACAAGGAACTGGCCTTCTGATAGCCCTGCCTCGCTACGAAGGTTATGGGATCACTCCTCTTGAGGCGATGGCCTGCGGTGTTCCCGTCATTGCCTCGACCGCAGGCCATTTTGCTAAATTCGTAGGAGAAGCGTCAACACAGCCCGCAGGCAAGATTGTGGCGCAAGAAGACTGGACCGCTGCGGCCGATGCGACGGTAGCGCTCTTGTCCGATCCCTCCCGCTACGCTGCCGTCTCGGCAAACGCCCGCAACCGCACCATCCGCCTTTTCGGGATCGCGACTGAGACCGCGGGCATCCGCGCCGTCTATGATCAACTCTGGCACGGTTAACCCACACCAAGCACAATTTTCCTCTGACAGAGAAGCCCACGACTGCAAGAGAAGACTGCATTGCACCGCTCACAGCTACACGGCCACCTTCCCAACGCAATCTGGGAACTTGATCTCCAATTGCGTCTTTCTAAATCTCGACTGATGCACGATGCGCTGCAAAATCGATCAATGTTGCGGCTTCGCACTTCGTTATTTTTGGGGGTCTTGATGGGCAAAAAGGCGCAGTCAAAGCAACGGCCACGGAATGGCCCGAGGCCAATTTAGCATCAAAAAGGACTTGCTCAGTCGCCAAAACCTTACGCCAGCAGCCAAGTTGCTTGTGACCGACCGAGAAACGTCTCATATCTGAGTAAAACCCCATTCCCTGAGCCTTCACTACAGCTTCCTTGCGTACCCAAAGCCGAAGCCATTCAGCAGGTGTTTGAGGCGGTGAAATAGCTTCAGATTCTGAGAGGATGTGAGTTAACGCTGAGGCTGGCACAGAATGAGCGTCCGCCTCAACGTCAATACCAATTGGTAAATGTGAATGCAGCGCAATCATGGCCAATGAGCCAGAGTGACTCAGGTTGAACTGCGGCCCCCCACGGACCTGCGGCTTGCCCCAATGGCTCAAGTCCACGCAAATAGCAGCCGGTGCAATCTGCAGGGCACCCGCCAAAACCCCACGCAAAAAGATACGTGCCGACAGTGCACGTGTCCGCAATTCAGGCGTCGCGAAACGACAAGCTAACGCCTGCTCCTCCGGGGTCAGCCAACTAATCAGGGATGCCAAGCAAGGAGCAGCCGCGTCAAGATCAATCCACAAAAGATGAGGGGCTATGGGAACACTCACAAAAAAACCATATGAAACTGCCGAGACGCTAAAACGTTTCCTATCAAGTTCCTATCCAACCGGTACAAAACTTCAGCAAAACATATCCGATTGCATGACAGATAAAACACTAAGCAAGCACCGTAATTACAATGCCAAGTACTGCTAGAATACTACCAATCCAAGTGAGGATCGGAAAGCGTTCTCGGCTAAATGCATAGATCAGCAAGATATAGATCACCGGTGCCATCGACGACAGAACCACCGCTCGAACGATCTCTGTATTGGCAAAGGCAGCCAGCAAAAAGGTCATACCTCCGATCGTACTAATCATTGCACTTGCAACGACCAAATACAGACTCGCGCCGACCTTTTCTGGAGGTGCTTCCCGAAAGAAAAGAAACAATGGGAAAAAGGCGATGGCAGCGGCGCAAGTTCTCGTAAAAGAAGCAAAAAACGGGGCGACTTCATCAATTACTTCTTTAGCCAGCAGCACTCCGCCGACTTGGCATGCGACGGCCACAGCCACAAACAAGAAACCAAGGCGAGCCGACTCGGGCTTGTGATAAATGCCACCGGTCTTCTCGGTCTGTGAACGGAAGATCACTGCCGTGTAAACACCCACAAATGCTAGGACCACGCCAATTAGGGTCAAAGGCGCCACCGTTTCGCCAAAAACAATACTGCCCAGAGCTGCAGTCAAAGGCGCATGCAGAGCGAATATGATCGAAGAACGTCGAGGGCCTAACAAGTGTACCGCCTTGAATAGACTGGTCTCTCCGAAGGCGACGCCGATTATTCCAGACATAGCTAGAAAAATTAGGACCCGTATGTTGCTTGCATCGATCTGCCCCAAAGCGAATGCAATGATAAATAGCGCTACAGACGCGGTAACGAACCGGAACATTGAGAAACGGAACGTACCAAGCTCATCCACCCCCCTATATGCAACCAAAGGACCAATCGCCCAGCAAACCGCAGCGCCAATGGCAAATCCTTCGCCAAGAAGCGGAACAGAGATCATGTCCTGCCCCTTCCCAACAATCTTTTGACTGCTGTCAGATGATCAGAAAAGCAGCGCCGTTGCACCAGCTTTACAACAGCCGCAATCACGTCAGATACATTTGAGCAGCGCAAAACGCATGTTCCGGTCATATAAGCCCAGTCTCTTGCTCTGTATCGTGGCCATCTTTGTATGTAGGGACTTCGGAACGAACGATAGCGGCCAATTCTTCGATCCATGCGGTCACAAAATGCTCGATCTCAACCCTATCAAACAGATTATTTCTATATTGAACCAAAAGGCTTGTCGCATCATCGTGTTCGCGCACATATGACATCTTATCAAATTTCACGGCAAAACCGAGATCTGAAAACCCCTGATCCCGAGGGTTGAAATTGTCGCGCCCAGCGCCGGAAAAGTTCAGATAGCTAATAAAGATCGTTGTCAGCGGGAATCGTGACTGTTCAAACGGCATACCAAGATCCGAAACCAGCCTATCGTACTGATAATTCTGGTGTGTCATCGCGCAAGCGACACCTTGCATCGTCTGACGCACGTGATCTAGGTCAGATTGACGGTCATCATAACGACTGCGCACGCAAACGAGCGAGATAAAATTGCCGACAAGCTCTTCAGCTCCCTTCAATTCCCGCCCAGCAGCAGGCGTCCCTATTACAAGGTCTCTGCGATCTAGTATACGATGCAAGGCTCGGAACTTAGCAGTCAAATAAAGACTAAACTCAGTCACCCTGTAACTTCGCGCATAAACCTTAATTGCATCGCGAACAATGTCTGGAACCTTGGCACAATAACCTTGGCCCCGATCGTGTCCTATGCCAACCCATTTCTCAGCAAAAACATGCTTACGATAGGGCGTCTTAAACACTTCTGCCCAGTAGCATTGGGCCTCGGATTCCGCTCCCGACAATCTTGACTCTGCTTTCGCGGCCCAATCGGCATAAGAAAGATAATTAAACCGCGTAGGTTCTGGAATCGGAACGTCGTACTCAAGAAAACGACGTAGCTGGGTTTCGATGAGGTTCACCGAAAAGCCGTCGCTGATCATATGATGCATCGCAAAAACCAAGGCTGATCGGCCTTCCGGCAAGACTGCAACAATGACCCGAAACAAAGGCCACATGTCCGTAGCGATTTCAGAATTGGCGACCTCAAGACGAAGATTATCCAAAAATCCGATAGAGGTCTCAACCGTTTGCTCCGCAAAATCGCGTACCTCAACTTCCAACTTAGTCCCGTCTGTCACCAACGTTTCCTGTAGAAGAACCTGATCGTCACGCAAAACAAAGCTCAGCCGCATTGAATCCTGCTTCAAAACCAGATCAAGTAACCCTTCTTCCACCCTATTAACATCGACCACGAAGTCGAAGTGCATTACCCGCACCATAGTGGCCCAAGATCGGTTTCCCTTGGGCATGTAGATATTCCACCAACGTCGTTGCTGCGGCGACAAGGCGTAGGTCGCGGCTTTTGCAAGCTTAGGAATTTTTACCATCTCACGCTCAGGCGATCGGTCGATTAAATCAGCGATCTTGGCCAGATTGGTAGCGGAGAACAAATCCGAAAAGTCCAGAGATTTTCCCAACTCATCTTCAATCTTGCCAATCAAGAATGCAACGTGGATTGAGGTTGCCCCCAGAGCAAACAAATCAACAGTCGGCGATGGCATCGAAGACTCGAGAATTTCTGATACCTGACAGCACAGCCAGGCTTCGGTTTCGGTTATCGGCATCTCGGCGGCGGTGCTATCTTGGTACACAAGTGCGGCAAGACGCACCCGGTCGACTTTACCGTTCGTATTCTTCGGAAACTCATCCACCTTGCGCCAAATAGTCGGCACGATGGCCTGCGGCAGATGATCAATCGCGTAGTCGCGCGGAGCACTGTCGGGAAGAGAACTTCGTCCGGGCTTTGCGATCCATACCGCTGCCAATCTTGGTTCTATTCCACCCAGCGTTGTACTGAAAACAAGAATATCTTGTGCGTCCGCATAGCCCTGCAACGTTTGAGTTACTTCGTTAGGATGAACCCGAACACCATTAATCTTCACTTCTTCATCGGCTCGCCCGACGATCACCAAATCGCCCGATTCCAATAGCTCGCCCAAATCGCCCGTATGATACAATACGGTTCCATCACTATTGTTGACGAACCTAGTGGCATCGACAGCTGCGGGATTAATATAGCCAAGCGTAGCGTTGCGCGTCGTGATCACCACTTCACGCTCTAATCCAACTCCATGAAAACCAACAGACGTTCCCGGCAAAGGTCGACCGACCGGAATCGGCGCAATATTTTCAACATCAACTTTTCCAACACGATGAAAAAACTTGGCCAGTGTGGTTTCAGACGGACCATAAAGGTTCACATATTCAGTACTGTTCCCAAAGGCCGCACGCAATTCGGTCACGGCAGCCGGATAGAGCTTTTCTCCCGCCAGAAACAACACCCGCAGGGTCGGAGCGGAATGACCCATCGCACGGGCCCAAAGCTTGGCAACCGATGGAACAGCATGCGCAATCGAAATACGCTTAGCCATCATCCAGCGCATAATACCACCCGGCGTGGAGGTATCTTGCTCCAAGGGGATAACAAGTGTTGCCCCATGAAGAAGCGGCAGGAAAATATCGCGCAATGAAACGTCAAACCCGACCGGCGTCAAAAACGAGACACGATCCTTCTCCGAAACGCCAAATTCATGGCCCTGCCACTCTATGAAATGCAACAGCGCCGACAAGGTGCCAAGAATTGCTTTAGGCGTTCCGGTGCTGCCCGAGGTAAACATCACGTAAGCGGGTCTTTCACCACGCTTCGGATGATCGGAAACTAAATTGTGCAAGTCAGTTGCATGCGCACCATCCCCCGTGATGACAACCTGGGGCGGCACAATATGCATCATCGCTTCGACACGCGCATCGGGGAGCCGGATGTCAATCGGCATCACAATCCCACCAAGGGCGAGGATCGCCAAAAGATCTATGACATAGGCCACAGATTTTTCACATCGAAGCGCTACCACAGCGCCGTCGTAAACCCATTGAGACAGTTCTTCGGCGCGCGCATCAACTTGGGCAATCAGATTGGCATAACTCACCGTCTGGTCGCCGCATTCAATGGCTGTCAGCTTCCACTGAGAAGGCGCGATGAATTGGATGAGCCGCAAACAATCTGTGGAAGTCATATAATTATCCGTTTCCTATGCCCATGTGCCCAGCCGGAGAATCCGACTGAGCACTTCCGGGCCAAAGGAGAGGCATCAGCCGTTCACAATACGAACTTCTGTCGGCATCATATACATCTTATGCATGTCCAGCGACCGGACGTTCACCGTCTTCATCAGCCAGCGGTTTGTCACCGCGCCTTCGTCGCCAATCCGCACCACTTCCTTGTTGTGAATACACTCATTGTTTGCCGATCCAATAAAGTCACCCTTAAGTATCAGAAGGCGCTTCTTCAAAACATGCAAAGCGCGGACAATTTCGTCGACCAGTTCTTGGGATTGCGGATCAATGCCAACCGTTCTGTTTTCAAAGAAACGAATGTCATAGTCGGTTGCCCCACCCAAAATTGGATGATTAGGTGCCCGGCCAAGCTTTTTGTTCGATGATGAAAGGGTCAGATCGTCATAAGGTGTATAGAACCGTTCTTCGCGCAAGCCCTTCAGCACAGGTTCGTCAAGATAGTCCAGCAGGTCGCAGTTGCGCACGAAAGAGGTATAGATTTCATTCTGCTTCGAGGCGCGCAACCCAAGGATGTTTACCCAATCTGGGCGCACAAAATGATTCGCCAAATCCTTGTGAAAAAAGATCGTCTTGGCCGCCT
This sequence comes from Paracoccaceae bacterium, assembly GCA_020852535.1. GTDB lineage: Bacteria > Pseudomonadota > Alphaproteobacteria > Rhodobacterales > Rhodobacteraceae > Paragemmobacter. The sequence continues at coordinate 12,547 of JADZAO010000019.1, forward strand.
TCTGCGATTGCGATTCCATCAACGACCGCATTGGGTGGATGTCTTGAAAAATGTCGCCGTCGTTCACGTTGACGTAACCGATTGGCTGCTGTCCCATCAGCTCCGCGTAAAGCAACAGGAAGGCTTCAGCAACATAGGTAGTTTTACGATTACGCTTATCAATAACAGGGCTATCTAAATCTAGAATCGGAAGATCGGGGTCGACCGGGCAGTTCTTGAGAAAAATATAGGGACTTTCGAATGAGTTCACATACTTCTTGGCGTAGCACAAGTTGCGGAAGTCATCAGGGATCGGGCCGGTTTCCGCGATCATTCGAATGACCTCAGCTTGGAAGTCAGCGTAGTTCTTGTAGGGATTGACCCGAATCTCCAAGAGACGCCGAGTAATCACATCGTTTTCATCATTCGAGAAAGCAAAATCAACATTGATTTCCGACATAGAGACTGTCCTTATTTTGGCGACTAACGTCTTCTTCCATAAGATTCTAGCATTTATGTGCCAGACGATCTGCTTACGGTTCAGCCTCAAGCAGAACTGCTACAGGGCACCCCGCACTAAGTAAATAGCGCATCCCGCAAATTACTCAGTAATCCACTCATTTTGATGTTGTTGTCCGTCATCACACTCACCATTACATGCTCCTTTGTAGCAGAAGCAGATTTTCAATGGATCGGAACAAATGCCGAATAATGACCTATACCTGCGAAGCGTGATCGATACCCAACAGTTTTCAAAAACTGTCTATACCCTTGATGCGGCGTTTAATCTCGCCTATCAAACGTTCGATCGGATTGATACTGTGTAGCTTGGCACGAGCCCCACACTGCTTCACTAAATTCTGCGAACGATCATTTCTCAAACCGGTTCAGTAGATCTGGATTAGACTATGCTCTTTCGTGCCTCGCCCGGCTCGTTCGTCTAAGCCTAATCAATCATACCGATAACTACCCTCAGCAAGCTGTTCGGGCATAGATAACCCGTCACGCTCAAACGTCCGCTGAATGGCTGAATGCACAGGATCTCCTGTATCGTCTGACCTGACCTCTCCTACCAGCATCTTCTGCAGTTGTTCTGGATCTGCTTTTGTGTCGCCCATTGGCCAGAGTATCGACGAAGCTAATTTCCGTTTCTTCGTCATCAGGCTATGCAGAAGGCAATCGAAGCTATTCTCACGTAACTCGCCATGGATCGCCATCGGGACATGGATGGTAACTTCCTTTTTTTGACCAATCCGATGAACACGGTCATTACACTGCTCCTCGACAGCAGGGTTCCACCAGCGACTCAGATGGATGACATGTGTTGCGGCCGTCAGAGTCAGACCCGTACCAGCGGCCTTTGGACCAAGCACCAGAATATCAAAACCTTGATCGTATTCCAAATGGCTCTGGAAGCGCTCCACGATCGTTTGACGCTTAGGGATAGAGGTATCGCCGTTGATTAGGCCAATCTGACCAAGCTTATATCGTTGCTTCAAAAGCTCGATAAAGCGATACTGCATATTGATGTGTTCGATAAAGACCAACACTCGTTCCTTGCGGGTATGGATATCATCGATAATCTTGAAGCAGGCCTTCAGTCGCCCTGAAAGATTAATAAACTCCTCTTCATCCCCAACATTCGTGATATCAGGGTGAACCGAAATCGTACGAATGTGATGCAGTATTTTGAGAATTGAATCTTTCGCCCCCGTCGGCAGCTCACTCTTTACTCGACTATAGACTTCCGCCTGAACATTCGACATCATCCGTGGGTGTAAAATTCGTGTCTTTAATGGTAGGTCCTTGGCTACTTCATCTTTTATGCGCCGCAATGCCATCGGCGGCAGCCCTTGATTTGTCTCAAAAATAAATTTGGAGAGTTCTGCTAAGCAACCTTCCTCGGGTTTACCATAAAACTCGCGGAATTTGTTGAGAGGTTTCAGACGACCAGGAACAAGTTGATCCAAAATAGCCCAAATGTCCGTAGTCGAATTCTCGATAGGTGTCCCTGTCAGACCAATACGAAAATCCGCATTAATAGCCTTGCCAGCCCTAGCCCGCAAGGTGATAGGGTTCTTCAGCGCTTGGATTTCATCAAAGACCAAAGCCGAAAAGCGGACACGCCCAAGCGAATGCTGATAATTCGTCAGCGTTGCGTAGCTTGTGAGCAGCCAGTAATTATGCCCCACACCCGACGCAATGGCTTTATGCAGAAATGATAAATCAAGATGCTCTTGGCCATCACGCGTGTCCTTACCATCGGCACCATGAATACGACGTGATGAAATACCATTGCCGTAAAGGCTGACACTCTCTCCAAGCCCGCCTGATGTCAGATGATTTTTAATTTCCTGTTCCCAGTTTTTCAAAAGTGAGGTCGGGGCGACAATTAGGATCGGTCCATTTTGCTTTGCATCTTTTTGCGCCATATGGGCTTTCAGCCAAGAGATGAATGAGATTGTCTGCAAGGTCTTGCCTAGTCCCTGCTCGTCGGCATTCAGAATGCCGGGAAGGCCTGATTCCCAAGCCTTCACCTGCCATTTGAAGCCCTCCAGTTGATATTCCTTCAAAGGAGTTTTCACACTCTCGGGTAGCGAGACGGGGATCAATGCCTTGCGGGGTTCAATCTTTGCACGCCATTGCAACTGCTCAAGATTTTCCTTCACCTCTAGGATGATAGGTCCCTTACTTTCAACCTCAGATTCGGGAACAAGTTCAGCTTCGATCCCAGCGGTATCAGGCTTTCCTTCCTGCTCCTCGAAAAGAGTCTGAATCTGGTGACAGATGGCACGTTCAGTCGTGGACGAAGCGGCAATATACTCGCCATTGTATTCGATACTTTCGTAGCCCTCACTCATTGCGCACTGAATCTTCTCCCTGATAACTTCTAGCTCTTCAATGGTTAGCCCCTTGATAAAGCGTGCACCACTTTCCCCGAAAACCTCAGGAAACCAAGTAGTACCACTGCCTTCAGTAATAATCATCGAAGCGCCCGTATAGATGATCTTACCAGTGACACGTTCGGAATATTCCTTGGTCTCAATAAAGATCGGACCCGCGACCTTCTCGATCACCTCCTCTTGTTGAGCATCAGAGAGATCATTGAGTTCTCCACGGCTCCGCAGGTCCTGTTCGATGGCTGCGGTGATTTTCTGACGCGGGTTCTTGATAAAGGCTGCTCGCTCTTCACGCGACGCATGATGCATCTCAGCCATTACCTTCAAGGCAGGAACAGCCGAACGGTCAATGACAAGGTAGTGGCTTTTAGCTACTTTATAGGCAGACAAAGCTCCTTTTTCACGAACAAATTTTTGAAATTTCTTTAGAGGTGTACCAACTAATTCGGCCATAATGACGGAAACTTCCCCGTCCTCGGCCTCTTGATTTTTTTCCTCTAGCGTCTTTCGAAAGAAGGGAACGACTTCAAACTCCGGGTCGATATCGCTGCCTGTGGGTGTAATAGAAAACCCATCAGCAATCTGCACAGACAACTCCTTCAAAAATTTACTCATGCCGTTCTTTACACTAGCGGAGGCGTCATCCTGATCGAAACTAGGCTCGAGTGCCCGACGAAAGCGGGCAAGGGCTTCCCAGTGGCTATGCAGATCCGATCCGCTCTCGAAGTTCTCAGAAACCTTGATGGCATCAAGAAGCCATTTTGGCAGACGACGAGGACCATCTGATGTTTTCAGAATACATCCAATACGAGTGACAACCTGCTTCTCACTAAGCCTCAGCCATTCATGCGTCAGACGGAATTGCTTCTGCCCTATAAGGCCCTCAACGTCAGTCTTGAAGATAAGATCAACCACAGGCGGCAGGCCAAGCGTTTTAGCGTTTTTTGTATCCAACTCGGCGGCTACGTCGTGGCTCATCCAAATACTGACATCGTCCCTCCGTAGACCGTCAACATGAGATTCCGCGATCTGTTCCAGATCGGCGATGGCAAAGAGCAGACTACAATCGTTAGCTGAAAGTTTATCGAGCCCAGCCCTCTTTGAGCGCCCAAACAAGCTTTCCAGAAAGCCTGGAGCTTTCTGATGTACTTTGAGAGTTATACCCTCGTCATCATAGCTAAAATTGAATGCCAAGAATTAACTCCCCACGGATGATCTCCAGCAGCTTCAGGCTTCGCCGAGGAAGCCGCTGTGCCATGTAATCCATGGCCATCTTCTCATTTATATTGAAAGTATTACCCTTAATTAGAGCCTTCAAGGCAGAAATAACGTTCGATGAAATGAAACCGCAGAAACACACAATTCTCTCGATTTCCCTCTTCTTCGCGATCCAAAGTATGAGTTTAGTATAGGCTGTGCTTTCTGTCGAAAATCAGATCCAAAAAGATCTTTCAGACTCAAAAATTCTTCATCATTTTTACGATTTGATCTAATAATATTCGCGAGCCTAACCTCTTCAATAAGGTTGAGTTCATACCGTTCGCAGATATTAAAGAAATTACCTTCGCTTATGATAACGCTTGCACAAAATTCGTTAATCTCAGCATTCAGGGCAGCTTTAGAAAACGGTCTCCACCCTGCTGCTTGACTGCTGGCCATCGGAGTTATCAACGGGAAGGTGTGAAGGGCGGATTCTTCTGAAAGCTGTTGGATTTTTGCCTAAGATGCAGTGGTTGGAGTGCTTAAAGTTTCGACAAGATGATGCCCTAACGCTTTTTAAAGTTAAAAAGTTGAGCCTCAATGTGGCATTCAAGTTGGTGAAGATATTATAAGACATCTGTGTCCGCGCTTCAGCCTGCCGAGAATTAATAGAGGGCTGAGCCGTCGCCGGTCTTGCAGACATAGGCACGGCAGAAAAACGCGCGAGGCGGACTGCGCCATCAAGATTTCTTCTTGTACATAGGCGTGTTAGAATCGATCGAATACATGACCCATTGTTTCCAATCAAAAATCGAATGGTGCGATTTTGAGGAAGGAGACCGATGCCTCACATCTGCATCACAGTCGTATTCCGGTTTGAAGAGCTTCGGTGCCATAGGATCATCAATATTGAATATATGCGTCTTATAGTCGTGGCATCCATCGACCACAATCTTCTTGCCAATCTGCATAAGGAGAATCGATGTATTAGATCGAGCGCCTCCCTTCGATTGTTTGCCAAAACGGCCATCCTTGGCAGTAAAGCCATCACGAGTGAGAAGCTCGCGAGCACGACACTCAGCACTCGGGCAGAAAGCAACCCAAACCGCATCGATTTTTCCTTTATCATAGAGTTTGAGCCAAAATTCCTTTCTAGTCTCCCACTGTTTGACTTCTTTCTGTGTGGCATCAACAATCGCCGTGAAGAAACGCAAATCTTCGCCGGTCAACCATCTGAAAATCACCTTCCTGTGGTCTTCAGCAACACCCATCCAAAGAGATTCGTTGGTGCGCGGGTCATTATACTGGTTAATCAGATATTCGGTGATAGCCTGACGAAGGGCCTGATCAGGGACAGACTTGCCAATCCAGTGTCCTAAAACCGCCTCAATGACATTAATCGAATTTGTTATCTTCCGCTTCCCCGCTTCTGGGTTCAGCCATTTGAAAAGAATATCCAACCATTTTTTCATGTGGAGTTTGGGACGGATCATATCCACATAAGCAATATGTACATGGTCCATAAGCCCAGTAGCATGGGGGTTCGAAAATCCGTTTGCCTTCAAGCCCTGCCAAGGCTCGTCCATATTTTCCATGGAAGCAACAATGTCCCGATGCGCTCGACTGGCATCAAAGAGGAATGGATAGGTTTTTTCGATAGCCAACCACTTACTCTTCAATAGATGACGTTTAGCTGTAATTCTCCTGCCGAGTTCAAGACTGTGATAAGCTTCCGGCTCATAGCTCGAAAAGTAGATTGCCACCATTCCATTCAGGAAGGTCGGCCGAGTCGTCGCCTTGAGTTCATCGAACGCATGCTCAATGATAGGGGAAACATCATCCCTTGTCCTGAATTTTGAATCAAAAGCCACTTTAAACGCACGCAACACGAAGGACATCTTCGTGTCCTCCCAACTATTATTTTGCAGGAGTGCAAGCATCTGAGCAATAATAACTTCCTTATCTGCCTCAGGGGGGTCAGAAACAATATCTGGCCAACGGTTCAATACCCGTTTCTTTGCCGCAATCAGGCGAGTCAGTTTGGGCAGAACCGGAAGTGACAACGGACGAACAGAGTTCAGAGCAAAATCAAGGTCCACTTGAAACCGCCTCCTCCACCGCAAGACGCATACCATCTCTAATCTGCTGCTGAATACGTTCTACCTGTTCGCGGTTGTGAGGCGTGTACATGATAAGACGCAAGTCAATCCTACGATTTTCGGCTTTGCCATCGGGTGTGTCATTCGATGTGATAGGACGCATTTCACCATAGCCAGAAACGGATATAACAGGCTGCCCACGAATGTTCCGATAACTAAGCAAGTCTTCCTGACTACGCAGCATCGTAAAAAAGGCATCGTTTGCCCTCGCAGTCGAAAGCTCAATGTTAAACGGATCAGTACCAACATCATCAGTATGCCCCTCAACCTGCACAGCTTCGATGACAATGCCATAGGGATTACACTCTTTGTAGTTCAGGTCGCGTTCATTCACCGTGTAACAGGAGATGGCCTCTGTGATGAGGTCAGCTAACCTCTCGACGATGATGCGCTTATTAGGCAAAAGTCTTCTTGCGCCGCTAGCAAAAAGACCCTCGCCCTTGAAACGCAAGGCATCATTTTCGGTACTAATCTCAACAAGTATCTTGTCCTTGAACTCTATTTTGAGGGCTTCTTCGATGCGACGCAGTATTTCAAGACGTTGGACCTGTGCCATGGCGATGTAGGCTTCGAGCGGTGTTTGCTCGTCCAGCTTGCGCTGAAGCTCCTCATGTACCGATTTGGGAACAGTATCTTTGTCAGAAAATCTCACAGCAAAGAAAGCAAGAAGAATCATCAAAATGAAGAGAAATGACACAGTCATATCCGTCATCGGAATAAAGACGGACTCCTCTTCTTCCTCTTCCCTGTTGAAACGCCGAAGGTTGCGCATTAGCGGACAACCCTTGATTCCGGCATGTATTGTTCAGCTTGCTCTACAACTTCACGCAGTGTGTCAATGACAGGGTCTAACTCGTCATGCATTTTACGAATGTGATCCTTCATCATCTCCACCGATGAGCTAGTATACTTTCTATATTCCTCGAAAATATAGCCAAACTTTTTATCCAATTCGTCGAACTTGTCACCCTGACCCTTCATCCGGTCGATGACTTCCTTAACTCCTTCCAAAGCCGCTTCGATAGCCCGCTGCTTGCCAAAGAGAATCTCACTTGCACTCTTGAGCGCGGCCTCTGCCGACTGGATGGTGTGCTGAGCACCCTTGATCATGATATCTGCGGTTTGAGTAATACTGGTCTGGAGCTTACCAACAGCCACATCAATTCTCTCTACCGAAGTACGTATGGGAGCAGTTGCCGAAGTCATCTCTTCAGTGGCCAAACGGAAGGTATTGGCAGCAACGACGGTCGCATCTGCACCCGTCTTTACTCCCTCTGCTAGGCGGCGGAATTCAGAGCTTCCACTGCCGAGTTCACGACTGAAAGCAGCGAGGTTTTCGCCTATGTCATCAAGCGGGCGCAGCAGATCCCCAGAAAGCTTGTCCGCCATCTCACTCGACATGCTTGCGATACGCTGTGCGGTCTCACCAAAGGAGCCGAGCACCTTCTGACTAGCCTCGGCAATTACACCGCTTGCGGCATCTGCCGTTTTCGCCATATGCCCCTCGACCTGTTGAGCGCCTGCCTGTGCGGCATTGGAGAGCTCTTCCCTGAAGGTCCCGGCAGCAGCACGCATTTCAGCCGCTGCATCTTTAATTGCTTCAGCTCCACGACCCGTGTTGTCACGAATGTCTTGCAAGGTTTCCGACATAACAGCAAGCATCTTATCAGCACCCTCACGAAAGACCTCGCCCGTGCGTACAGCGCTCTCTTCAGTATTCTTCCTGATGTCGCCCAAAGTTATAGTCAGAGTGGCAATAGAGGTCATGAGCTGCTCATTCATGCTCCCCGAGCTTTGGTCCATACGCGCCGCCAGTTCACCAATCTTGCGACCTGCAAGCTCAATGCTGCCGCTCGCATTCGCCAAAGCATCACTGACATCAGAAGAGAATTTTTCCGACAGCTTGTCGATCATACCGCCAACGCCGTCGGTGCCAACCTTACCTACCCTCTCAATAATGGGACGTATGTTTTCAGCAATCGAGGTGGAAATAGTTTTTGGCAGTTCGTCACGCAACGGACGAGCAAGTTCAGCAACCAAGTCCATACCAATAGCACGAAAATGGTCACGCTGTTCCTTGATCTCTTTTAATTGATCTAAGGAAATCTCTTCCAGCGAAATAAACTTGAGTAGAGATTCCACCCGAGAACAGAGGTCGTGAATGTGACGTTCAAGCTTTCCTAACCAGACCCGCAGAACCACCGTAAAGATGATCGAGCAGAACAAACCCGTCAGGGACATGATGAATTTGGCTGACGCCGTAGTTAACAGATTATCAAGGCTTACCTGCAAAGTAGCAGGGTCTGCACTCTTCACGTTCATAACGCTGAGGGCGGCAACAAGACCGAGGAAGGTCAAGAAAAGCCCAAAGGTCACGAAGAGACCGGGCACGATGCGCCAAGAACCAGCAGCGTATCCAAGATTTTCAAGGTTCAGGAAGGTAGAAGGACGAACAGAATTTCGGAAATGACGGACATCGCCTTCGCCGTACAAAACAAGAGTTTCACGGTATTTAGCCCAAGCCGCAACGATAGGATCGTAGACTGTATCACCTTTCTTTTCTTTAATTTTCATATCGATTTCCGCAATATTTGTGGTGAACGACTGGGGAGTCTCGTAGTCTTTAATAATGTTAAAAATCCATTTGAGGGTCTTGATCTGACTTCTGACCTTAAAAATATAGGAAAAACTGGCAATCACCAGCCCGACAACTAGAACAAGAACAACGAGACCAGGTGTGTATTTTTCAACCAGAAGACCAGCGATCATAAGAACAAATTCTCTCGTCGCGTCGCCGATTCTTATGATGCTTGACCACATTCTTTTTCATCCTCATCACGTCACCACAGAGTGTAAACACCCCGATAGATATCTAATATGCAAACTTTCGCGTCTTCAGCTCAAACATGAGCTATGCTAAACGCGGATCATAAATCAGCCTATGTAACTGAACGAACAGAAACGCCAAGCCAAGCCCAAAGCGGCCACTCCATCACCGCCCGACCAATGCACATTTTGCGCCGTCATTTCAATCACTCGAATTATACACTTTCTTTGCCATTACTAAAGGCCAGCATATAATCTAGAATAGTAAATTAAAGAGTCGCATATTCGCGATAGAATAACATGGGCTCCCGCAACTCTCCACGGCCCCCCTCAAGCACTTCTATAAAAATATATTTTTAAATATGTGCGCAATTTTCTAAGCACACCAAACGATATTAACTTTCAGGACATTCCCTTAAAGAAGCACGAGAAACTACTATGCGGCGAGCGTAGAAATACTTTGTGTTAAGTACTTCTCGTTACTTTTGTCACGACCCAGAGGTAAAACCATCATTACAGACAAACAAGTGCTCATGTAATGCCAACCAGCTTACCAAACTCATCGTGAAGACGTCGACTAAAGATTCGTCCTCTATTGCGTTATCAGACTATAAAATCCAGCAAACTTACAATAAAAGCAGCCAAGCTAGAAGGACGGCTTGACACCCCTAACCAATACGAAAAAATAACACGACTAAAAGCACAGGAACGCCAAGAAAAAGACTAAGCCGCCTTGTCGCAACTTTCCGGCCTACGCTCCTCAATGTCATCTCGGAAATCAAAAATCATCTGGATCGGAGCTTCACCCTTATTGAAGTCATTATATGCAGCAACATCAATGGACAACTGGACACAATCACCAACTATCTGCTCCCGGCGCTGAATAAATGCCTTTTGCATATGATCGCGCGGGGCATCCTTCATAATGGCCCAGAAAGTATATTGCACACCAGCCTTCGAGACTCGAACTGCGTGATTGACGCGGTAGCGTCGACCCTGCTCGTCGGTTGCATACTCTTCGCGAAGGGCAGTCGCCATATCCTCGGCCAGCTTTGCGAATCGGTCTAATTCTGGCAGCTGGATCATGCCTTGACTGACCCCCCATGCCACCGCCTCTCGCGTAGTAGAAGGAACAAAACCGTTCTGCGCTTCATACTGATGCCAGACTTTTTGCAACTGTTCATTATATCTTGCCATACCTGCCCCCTATAGGCTCACAGAGACGGGATTTCCCCATCCATCCACGACCGCCGCGCTAAAAAGAAAATTGCGTATCTTAGCCTTATGCTTTGCCAACCAATCATACTTTCCCGATCTCCTTTGAAGCTGCCCAACTACGATACCAGGATGCCTTTGAAGTCTCCGGGCCAAACCAAGAGTATCTTTTTCAGACATGTAGGGATACTTCCGCACAAAGAAAGACTCGATGTCTTCTTGAGGCGCACAAAATTCAGCTGCAGCCTCGTTAGCCAAAACCTCCTCAGGCGGAAGGTCTCCGGTAAGAACATCCATATCCATATCAACCATCTGGGGCGACGGGTGGTCTTTTTGACCATCCCTATTAAGTAAGTGCTCTAACTCGTGCCGTAGAACAAACCAAAAGTTATCAATCCGATCATGACGGCAGGTCATTCCTACTACTGGCGACCCGTCCAACCAAAAGCAAACCCCGTCAATATTTGCCTTCTGAAGAGTCTCCACTACTAGAAAGCGCACGCCACATTCCGCCAATATACGCGGCACATGACGGACTTCTTCCGGATCAACCATTAAGCGCGGCATACTGGAAATCGCTGCGCGCAAAGATGATTCAGAGTATGCTGGTACAATCATTTCACTGGCGATTTGTCGGACACGAAAAAGCCAAGCCCACTGAAGCGGAGTAGTTTCGGCATAGTCGCTCCCCTTCTTGGCATTGTACGAAAGACACGGCACCTCAGTAAGGCTATTGGTTTGAAATAAACGCATTAACTGCGCCTCAAGCATCGACACATCTTCAGTCACTGCAAACCATCCGCGCTTCACCATTTCCCGGATGGGGTAGGTCGACTGAAGGAAGGCACGACGCTCAATGGCAGGATCAGCGGCACGAGCAATGGACAGATCATAGGCCTTTTGAAGGTTCATAAAATACTCTGGCGAAATGTCGAACGCCTTCGAAAAGGCTAACGCCATTTCAGGGCTGATACCCCGTTTACCCGACTGTATCGGGTTGATTGCCTGTTCAGACACCCCAAGAATATATGCAAGATCGCGCTGCAACCAGCCGCGCGCCTCAAGTTCATCTTTTATGAACTCGCCCGGATGTGGAACTTCGGAAAGACTCGATGCAATATTCACTTAATTGCCTCCTCAGTGTGGGTCGCCAATGAAGATGACGGTTGCAATTGCACCCGGACCATTCCCCGCAACCGTGAAGAAAATTCGATACTGATCATTTATACGAATTGATCGTACTTCGCCCCCCCCCTTTCGTATCTTGTAGCCCAGACCGCCAATCTTCATGAGATCGCGCTCATACGTTGCCGCCTCTAACTTCAAAAGTGTTTTACGTGCCGCAAGAATAACGGCAACTGGAAGTCCCATTTTATGAGCATTGTCGGAGCATATCCGAGCCAAGTCATCATTTTCAAACTCAACTTTCATGCTGAATCTTTATATAGTTCAATTTTAAACTCGTCAATACATAACTTAACGCCATGCGTTAAGTTATGTATTTTATGCGTGAATAAAGATCATTATGAAGTTAAATTCTCTTATAAACAATAAACACACTAGACACCCTAATTCTCAGCTTTCTGATAAAAGACAACTCCATCCGGGCCACTACGCGTATCGTGAATGTGTCACAAAATTTCTCAAAGACACCGGGAAAGCTTGTGATCCACAACACGATAAACACGTATGCGGCGTCAAAGCCTCACATTTACAAAAATTTGGAATATAATCTTTATTCTACAAGAAGTACAACACCACAAAAGCTAAATCCGCTCTGGCTGATACGAGTGAGATTTAGACTTGGACCAAAATGAGCCAAGATAGTAAGCTGTAATTTTCCACGTCGATAGAGAGAACTATAAAGCGTCCCCCCTTTCACATGGGAAGCAACTTTAATTAGTACAGAACCAAATGTGTAGAGGGTTAGCGCCGTGAGGCGCTAACGCGGTCGCCGATCATAAGCCCCTCGGGACCGGCAGTGACGTGAATAGTTGCACCGTCGAGAACATCGCCCGACAAAATCATCTCGGCCAACGGGTCCTGAAGGTGACGCTGGATCACCCGTTTCAAGGGGCGGGCCCCAAAGACCGGATCGTACCCTTCATCCGCCAGCCATTCCTTGGCATCCTTAGTCAAATCAAGTGTGATTTTTCGTGCGACAAGACGGGCTTCCAGACGTTTCATCTGGATATCCACTATTGCTCCCATATCGCCACGGCCAAGACGGTCGAAGATGATCGTCTCATCCAGACGGTTCAGGAATTCAGGACGGAAGTGAGCGCGCACAGCATCCATCACCTCGCGCTTGGCATCCGATGCATCAACCCCGTCCGGCAGTTGCGACAAGGCATAGGCCCCAAGGTTCGAGGTCAGGATAATCAAGGTCTGCTTGAAATCGACCGTTCGGCCCTGACCATCGGTGAGGATGCCATCATCAAGCACTTGCAAAAGCACATTGAACACATCGGGGTGAGCTTTTTCCACCTCGTCAAAAAGCACGACCTGATAGGGGCGACGGCGGACAGCTTCGGTCAGCACCCCTCCTTCGTCATAACCGACATAACCAGGAGGCGCACCAATGAGGCGCGAAACAGCGTGTTTTTCCATGAATTCCGACATATCAATACGGACCATCGCATCCTCATCGTCAAACAGATAAGCTGCGACCGCCTTGGTAAGTTCGGTCTTTCCCACGCCGGTAGGACCAAGAAAGAGGAACGATCCGAGTGGACGATTTTCGTCATTCAACCCCGCGCGGGCACGACGGACAGCGTTAGAAACCGCAACCACGGCCTGACGTTGACCAATGACGCGTTTGCCAAGTTTATCCTCCATCTTAAGCAGCTTTTCTTTTTCGCCTTCCAACATCTTGGTCGTAGGGATGCCGGTCCAGCGTTCCACGACTTCGGCAATCTGCTCAGGGCGCACGGCCTCAGCCACGATAGCATTACCTTCGCTAGCTTCAGCTTCAGCAAGCTGCTTTTCAAGATTAGGGATACGACCGTATTGCAATTCGCCAGCCTTGCCAAAATCACCTTCGCGTTTAGCCTGTTCAAGCTCGGCGCGAGCGCGGTCGAGCTGTTCTTTCAGGTCGCGAGCGACTTGAAGACTATCACGTTCCGACTGCCACTTGGCGGTCATCTCAGCAGATTGTTCTTGCAGGTCCGCGAGCTCTTTTTCCAGCTTTTCAAGCCGATCTCCAGAGGCAGCATCATCCTCTTTCTTCAAGGCTTCCGCTTCAATCTGGAATTGAAGAATCTGGCGGTCAAGAACATCAAGTTCCTCGGGCTTACTATCCACCTCCATCCGCAGGCGGGAAGCGGCTTCGTCAATCAGATCAATTGCTTTGTCAGGCAAAAAGCGATCGGTGATATAGCGGTGCGAGAGAGTGGCGGCAGCAACAAGTGCAGAATCGAAGATGCGAACACCATGATGGAGTTCGTATTTTTCTTTGATGCCGCGCAAGATGCTAATTGTGTCTTCGACCGTGGGTTCACTAACCATAACAGGCTGGAACCGGCGGGCGAGGGCCGCGTCTTTTTCGACATGTTTGCGGTATTCGTCAAGCGTAGTTGCACCAACGCAATGCAACTCGCCCCTTGCTAGAGCAGGCTTGATCAAATTGGCAGCATCCATAGCGCCTTCGGAGGCACCCGCACCAACAAGGGTGTGCATTTCGTCGATGAAAAGAATGATCTCACCCTCCGAACCCGTAACTTCGGAGAGAATAGCTTTCAAACGCTCCTCGAACTCGCCACGGTATTTTGCACCTGCGATCAGCGAGCCCATGTCGAGCGCCATGAGTTTTTTGTTACGAAGAGATTCCGGCACGTCGCCATTGACAATACGCAGGGCTAGACCTTCAGCGATTGCGGTTTTACCGACACCAGGTTCACCGATAAGGACAGGGTTGTTCTTGGTGCGGCGCGACAGAACCTGCATCGTGCGGCGGATTTCGTCATCACGACCGATGATTGGGTCAATTTTTCCTTCGGCTGCGGATTCGGTTAGATCGCGAGCGTATTTCTTCAACGCGTCATAGCCAGATTCTGCACTAGCACTGTCAGCAGTACGGCCTTTGCGGATGTCATTAATAGCACTGTTCAGCTTTTGAGCCGAGACAGCCCCTAGATCCAAAGCTTCCTTAGCCTTGCTGGAAACTATAGTAAGCGCCATCAAGATACGTTCGACCGGAACGAAACTGTCACCGGCTTTCTTGGCAAGCTTTTCCGCTTCATCCAGCACTTTAACCAAGCCGGAATCCATAAAGGGTTGAGCGTCGCCTGTGACCTTGGGCAGTTTTGACAAGTTGAGGGTCACATGTTCCAACACGCGAACAGGTTCACCACCGGCCCGGCGGATCAGATTAGAGGCTAACCCCTGATCGTCGTCCATGATCGCCTTAAGCAGATGTTCAGGGGCGAGACGCTGATGGTTTTCGCACACAGCGATAGTTTGCGCGGCTTGTAGGAACCCGCGCGAGCGTTCCGTGAACTTTTCAAGGTTCATCGGCATATCTCCTTTTCAAAAGCACCGGTTACGGACGCCCCGAAAGGGCACGTTCGCTTCGGCCTTACCCAAGAGATGGGCAAGCCTTGCGTCTGTTGCAAGACCACAGGATAGGACAATTTCAACCCTAAACGCACACAGACAAGGGCACGACCATCAGATGCCCAATTAAAGAGCTGCATCGCGCCTTAGCCTTCGGTAAATTTGAGAATGCCGCGGAAGTTTTTCTTATCGAAGTCTCAAAAGACGAGCGCCACAGGAAAGTCGTACGGATAGCCAAGCGTGCCCGAAGGGCAGATGAAGCGGCCATCGAGTAACCCGGCCATGCCACCGACTAGGCGCTTGTAACGAGATAAAATTTCTCAGATGGGTTGACGACTCCAGCAATAGATATCGAAACGGCACAAAGGTGACGTAGCGGCGCAATGTTTGCAGGAAGGCTGCAAAATCAGTGGTAGGGATGGGCGTATCACCGAGCCAATTTGACAGCCCGTAACACTGGCAGCCTTTATCCAACTGCCGCCAATGTCAAAACATAAGATCATCTAGCCTCCTTTGTATTGCGGCGATGCCAACCAATGTTGAGCGATGTTGACACAAGGGAATTGCAGTTTCATCAGACGATAAACACGAAGGAATATTCCATGTCTGATGACCGTCTGATCGTCGCCCTCGACATGCCAAATGTGGTGCAGGGGCTAGAAATGGCCAAGCGCATAGGCGAGGCGGTCAGCTTCTACAAAATCGGACTTAGCATGCTAACAGGCGGCGGAATGGCACTAGCGAACGAATTAAAAAGCGAGATGGGGAAGCGCATCTTTCTTGATATGAAATTCTTCGAC
>JADZAO010000020.1 GCA_020852535.1 Paracoccaceae bacterium
CAAGCGACAAACCGCTATCGGTTTCCAAAGCGGCGCCGAAATTAATACTTGCAGTGCTCGAGAGTTGGGGCTTTTTGTTGTCAGAATTAGGGTTAGAAACAACCCCCATGGCTGCGGAACCCGACAGGCTGACTTCAGCAGCGGCAAAGCCGGCGGTACCAACCAGAACGGTGGTAGCAAGAAGAATCTTTTTCATAGTTTTCCTCGTTGTCTTAAGAAGCCCACCCCAGAGAAATCCGAAGTGGCGATAGTTAATTCATCATTTCTCAGGCCCCCAATTGCAATCTTCACCTTTAATTACGCTAAATGTGATACAAAATGATGCAACTTTGCCACACCCACTCCTCTCTCTCCTTTCAATCGCAGATCGTCAAAACTCTGCAAATACAGGAAAAATCGGCACCCCTTGGCAATCCACACCCCATACACAAGATTGATCCACAACATGTCCATGTGAACACACGTTCACACTCGAGTCCCCACATCTGCAATGTGATTTTGTCTTGACCCGCCTTACTGGGAAGGACCTTGGCACGCCGAGATGGCTAGGATAAACAAACCTCGACAATCAAACGGGGGTAGGCATGGACCTGCATCGCTTTGCACGTATCACGCTGGTCAGCGGTGTCCTTATGGCACTCGCAAGCTGCGGCACGGATATAAGCAGCAACGACACCCCTTCAACCACACAAACCGACCCCAAAACCCGTGCTGATGCCCAGCGTACGGCCCTCGCCCAAGCCCGCGGCAAAAACCAACCACACTCGACCATCTTCAATTTCTTCAAAAACACCAATGATCCGAACACCACTATAAAAGTAAACAAATACTTGTGGAACGCGTCTCTCGACGTACTCGATTTTCTGCCCATCGAATCAATCGACCCCTTCACGGGCGTCATCGTCACCGGCTACGGCACCCCACCTGGATCAAGCCAAGCCTACCGCGCCATAATCTATGTACAAGACCCCGCGCTCGACGCCCGCAGCCTCAAGGTTGCAATACAAACGCGTGGCAAGGGTGCAATCGCGCCCGAAACCATCCGCGCCGTGGAAGACGCAATTTTGACTCGCGCTCGTCAATTGCGCATTCAAGACAGCAAGCTCTAAATTTTCAATTACAGCGAGAACCGCATCCGCGCCACATAGGTGCTACTCGCATTTTTTCCTGTAGAAAAAACATGCACACCATCCACAGATTTCTGCTGATCATCATCTGCTAAATCAAATGGCTCTTAGTCGGCCTTTTTCAGTTCTAACTCGTTGCCGTCATCTTCGGCGAAAAGGACGCCAGACCGTCGCGTATTCTCTCTATTCTCATCAGACTTTCTGCCCTCTAGAATATTGGCACGTTTCTCCGCATCATCTCAGGCTACAACGTCTCAATACGCCACAACACCACAATCACTAGACCTCGGTGCACCTGCGGGTATAACCACAGCCGCAGGATACGCCGGGAAACAGTTGATGTCGCGCTACGAACCAAGCCAAACAGAACCTAAATGGCAAGCCGCATGGGATGCGGCAGGAATCTTCACGGCTCGTCGCGATCCGACAAAACCCAAATATTACGTGCTCGAGATGTTCCCCTATCCTTCGGGGCGGATCCATATGGGCCACGTACGGAACTATACAATGGGCGACGTGATCGCCCGCTACAAAGCCGCCAGCGGTTTTTCGGTTCTGCACCCCATGGGGTGGGACGCTTTTGGCATGCCAGCCGAAAACGCCGCAATGGAGCGAGGCGGCCACCCCAAAGACTGGACCTATTCCAACATTGCCGACATGCGGAACCAGATGAAACCGCTCGGTCTGTCCATCGACTGGTCACGCGAATTTGCCACCTGCGACCCCGAATATTACGGCCAACAACAAGCCATGTTCATCGACATGATGGAAGCGGGCCTGATCTATCGCAAAAATGCAATGGTGAACTGGGATCCGGTCGATATGACCGTACTCGCCAACGAGCAAGTGATCGACGGCCGCGGCTGGCGTTCCGGCGCACTCGTGGAACGCCGCGAACTCACCCAATGGTTTTTCCGCATTTCTAACTACTCCAGCGAACTCCTAAAAGCGCTTGATGCGTTGAATGACTGGCCACACAAAGTCCGCCTAATGCAGGCGAACTGGATCGGCAAATCCCGTGGTCTACAATTCGCGTTCAGCACCACGGGCGCACCCGAAGGCTTTGATCGGATTGAAGTCTACACCACACGCCCCGATACTCTACACGGCGCATCCTTCGTGGCCATTTCGCCAGACCATCCGTTGGCAAAACAGCTTGAACGCCACAACCCCGCCATCGCCGAATTCGTCGCAGAATGTCGCCGCATCGATACTTCTGAAGAAGCGCTCGAAAAAGCTGAGAAGAACGGCATTGATACGGGCATCCGCGCTTTGCATCCCTTTGACGACACGTGGGAACTACCTGTCTATATCGCCAACTTCATCTTGATGGACTACGGCACCGGCGCCATCTTCGGCTGCCCCGCCCACGACCAGCGCGACTTCGAATTTGCCACAAAATACAACTTGCCAATCAAGCAGGTCTTCATAGCCCTAGGCACGAAAGAAGCTCCTCTTTCTGAAGCCTACGTCCCGATGAAATCAGAACGTGTCTGCTACATCCGTGGCTTTCCACAGCCAGAAATTAAAACCGGCCAAGAGGTCATCGAAGAAGCCATCGCCCATTGCGAAGAAAACGGCATTGGTCGCGGCGTCACCAACTACCGCCTCCGCGACTGGGGCATCTCACGCCAGCGCTATTGGGGCTGCCCAATCCCGGTCGTACATTGCGCCACCTGCGGCGTAGTCGCGGAAGACAAAGCAAACCTGCCTATCTGCCTGCCAGACGATGTCACCTTCGACCAACCAGGCAACCCACTCGACCGCCATTCCACGTGGCGCAATTGCACTTGTCCAAAATGCGGTGCCACCGCACGGCGCGAAACCGACACGATGGACACTTTTGTGGACTCCTCGTGGTATTATGCCCGTTTCACGGCCCCCCGAGCCACTACACCGACCATAGCCGAAGATGCCGACTACTGGATGAACGTCGATCAATATATTGGCGGCATCGAACACGCGATCTTACACCTTCTTTATTCCCGTTTCTTCGCCCGCGCGATGCACAAGACAGGCCACCTACCCGCCAAATCCATTGAGCCCTTCAACGCGCTCTTCACCCAAGGCATGGTCACCCACGAAATCTACAAGACGACCGATGCAAACGGCCGCCCTGTCTACCACCTTCCCGAAGACATCATCCGCAACGAATCTGATGCAACCCTCGCGGACGGCACAAAAGTCGAGGTAATCCCCTCGGCCAAGATGTCCAAATCCAAAAAGAACGTCGTCGATCCGCTCAAGATCATCACCGAGTTCGGCGCCGATACCGCGCGCTGGTTTGTTATGTCCGACAGCCCGCCCGAGCGTGATATGGAATGGACAGCATCGGGGGCCAAAGCCGCCTACAAACACCTCGCCCGCGTCTGGCGCATCGCCGACGAGATCACCCACACCAACGCAAACGCCAATGCCACCAACGATGCGGCACTGACCAAAGCCACCGCGAAAGCCGTGGACGAAGTCACCCGCAACATCGACAACTTCGCCTTCAATAAAGCAATCGCTAAGCTTTACGAATTCACCAACACTCTTTCCAACTCAGCTGCAGGTACTACGACCAAACGCACCGCCATGCAGACGATGGCCCAACTCATGTCTCCCATGACGCCCCATTTGGCCGAGGAAATCTGGCAAATGCTCGGGGGCACGGGCCTCGTTGCCCAAGCGCCTTGGCCATCGGCAGATCCCGCCCTGTTGACTGACGACGAGATCACCCTCCCAATTCAGATTAACGGCAAGCGACGAGCGGAAATCACCATTCCTGCCAACACACCCAAATCCGAGGTTGAAAAGATCGTCCTCGCAAATGAATCTGTAGTCAAATTTCTCGCGGGCACGCCTGTGAAGACGATCATCGTTGTCTCGGGACGCATCATCAATGTCCTTACCTGACCGCCGCAAAGTCCTGACCCTACTCACAGCCCTGCCCCTTGCAGGCTGCGGCTTCACCCCCGTCTACGCCCCTCTGGGCACAGGCAATAAACTACGCTACCGCGTCGAAATCGAAGCCCCACGCAGCCGCAACGATTTTGCATTTGTTTCACAGCTCGAAACTCGCTTCGGCCAGCCGAAAAATGCGATCTACCACCTTGGCTATTCCCTTAAGATAAACCGCGCCAGCGGTGGCATTTCTCCTTCGAACGAAATCACGCACTACACCCTAACGGGCATTGCGACCTATACATTGACCGAACGCGCCACCAAAACTCGTGTGGCGGGCGGCGTAATCCGCAACTTCACCTCATGGTCCGCCACCGGCTCAACCGTAGCCGGCATCGCCGCAGAAGAGGCAGCAAGCGCCCGCCTGATGCAAATCCTTGCTGACGACATTGTCACCCGCCTCATGGGCGAACTGTCATGATCCTTCGCGGGATTGAAGCGACACGCTACTTCTCCAAACCCGACCAGTCCAAGACCGGCCTTCTGATCTTTGGCGTCGATGCCATGCACGTGGCACTGAAACGGCAAGAAGTCATTGCCGCTCTCATCGGCCCGGAAGGCGAAAACGAAATGCGATTGGCCCGCATCGCCGCATCCGATCTACGAAAAGACCCCACCACCCTCCTTGACGCAATCAGGACGCAAAGTTTCTTCCCCGGTCCCCGCGTAGTCTTCATCGAAAACGCCACCGACACACTAACCGCCACAATCCAGACAGCCCTAATGGAATGGCGCCCCGGCGACGCGCAGATTTTCGTCACCGCTGGCGGCCTCACTGCCAAATCCAGCCTCAAGACCCTGTTTGAAAAACACCCCGCTGTCTTTTCGATCGGCCTCTATGATGATCCACCCAGCCGCGAGGAAATCGAGGCGGCACTGACCAAAGCGGGCATTACCTTGATCGACCGCGAAGCAATGACAGACCTCACTGACCTGTCCCGTGCCCTAAACCCCGGCGATTTTCGCCAAACACTCGAAAAGATTGCGCTCTACAAATACCACGACACGACCCCGCTTAGCCCCACCGAAGTCGCCACTCTCGCCCCCGCCACGGTCGAGGCCGAAATCGACGACCTGATCATGGCCGTAGCCGAAGGGCGCCAAACCGAAATCGCCCCCCTCTTCCGTCAGATCGAAGCGCAAGGTACCACCGCAGTAACCCTCTGCATCGCCGCCCTGCGCCATATCCGCGCCCTACATACTGCCGTCACTGATCCAAACGGGGTATCCTCCGGCATCGCCAAAGCCCGCGGCATCCCATTCAAGATCCGCAACGCAATGAAAGGGCAAGCCTCAAAATGGAGCGCCCACAAGCTAGAAGAAGCAGTGGCCCTTCTCGTAGAAACCGATCTGACACTCCGTTCTGCCTCCCGTACTCCCACGATGGCCGTGATGGAACGTGCCCTAATCCGCCTTGCAATGATGTCCCAGCGCCGGGGTTAGGCCCGACCGCAGCATAATCTTCATCGAGCCTCAGGTACGAGGCAATCTGCCCGAACGGGGACTCGACGTTCTTCAAAAGCGGCACCTTTGAAAGGAGAAGCAACAGGCCCATCGGTAAAACCGATACAGCCCATAGTAATTTTGATATTGTAAAAACCCTGCCTCGCTATAGCTTATAGAAATGACTAAAAACTGGCATCACGCCCATGCGCTTCTCACAGGGAGTTTCCACTACATGACTGCACGCACCATCGCAAAACAACTTTCTACCCTCACACTCGCCTTTCTCACCGGCATTTCGCCCGCCCTCGCCCAAATGAACAAAGTGGGCAAAGGTGAAGGCGAACTCTCTATCGTCGCATGGGCAGGCTACATCGAACGCGGCGAAACTGATCCAGCCTACGACTGGGTCACGAAATTTGAAAAATCCTCAGGTTGTAAGGTGACGGTGAAGACCGCCAACACCTCGGACGAGATGGTCGCCCTGATGAACGAAGGCGACTTCGACCTCGTCACCGCATCGGGTGACGCCTCGCTCCGTCTCATCGCGGGCGGTCGTGTACAGGAAATCAACAAAAAACTGATCCCCTCGTGGTCTACCATCGACCCCCGTCTACAAAATGCCCCATGGCACACGGTCGATGGCAAGCATTACGGAGTGCCTTACATGTGGGGCCCCAACGTGCTGATGTATAATACCGAGGTATTCAAAGAACCGCCAACCTCGTGGAACGTAGTCTTCGAAAAGATGGATCTCCCCGACGGCAAGTCAAACGAAGGCCGCGTACAGGCATATGACGGCCCGATCCATATTGCCGACGCCGCGCAATACCTGATGTTCCACAAGCCAGAACTCGGCATCACCTCGCCCTACGAGCTTAACGAAGATCAATACAAAGCTGCGCTTGATCTTTTGCGCGTACAGCGCACCCTGACCAGCCGTTACTGGCACGATGCCTTCATCCAGATCGACGACTTCAAAAACGAAGGCGTGGTCGCTTCCGGCTCGTGGCCCTTCCAAGTCAACCTACTGAAGGCCGACAACCAACCCATCGCCTCGACCATCCCACAAGAAGGTGCGACTGGTTGGGCCGACACAACCATGCTGAACATCAACAGCAAACACCCAAACTGCGCCTACAAGTGGTTCGACCACCAGCTATCATCAAACCTGCAATCCGACCTCTCGGTCTGGTTCGGGGCCAACCCCTCGGTCCCCGCTGCCTGCACCGACGGGCGCGGCATGCAAACCGCCAAAGGTTGCACGGAGAACGGTCTGGATGATTTCGACCGCATTCGCTTTTGGACCACGCCAGTCTCGAATTGCTCGCAGGGCAAAAACGCCTGTGTGCCCTATTATCGCTGGGTATCCGATTACATCGGCGTCATCGGCGGACGCTAGGTCAAGAACAGTTGGGTGAACTCACGGCTCTGGCCTGACTAGAGCCGCTAAAACACCCGACCTACACAACCCCAAGGATGCGCGCCCGCCGCGCATCCAATATTCTCCTAATGTCCGGTTTTCATATGTCATCCTCCGTGCCAGCTGCAGTCGAATTCTGCTCAGTCTCACGCCATTTTGGTCCCACCAATGCGCTTGTCAAAGCAGTAAACAGCGTTGATCTAACCGTACCCGAAGGCGCCTTTTTTGCCATGCTTGGCCCATCAGGCAGCGGAAAAACCACATGCCTACGACTGATTTCTGGCTTCGAAAAACCTACCGCCGGAAACATTCGCATCTTCGGTCGAGATGTGTCCGACATCCCGCCGAACCGCCGAAACGTGAACACCGTCTTTCAGGATTACGCGCTTTTTCCCCACATGACCGTCCGCGACAACGTCGCCTACGGCCTAATGGTCAAAGGCATGGACCGGCGCCTGCGCGAATCGAAAGCCGAAGAAATGCTCAGCCTCGTTAAGCTCGAAGGCTATGGCGACCGCCGTCCTTCACAACTGTCAGGCGGCCAACGACAACGCGTGGCCCTTGCCCGCGCGCTCGTCAACGAACCCCGCGTGCTCTTACTCGACGAGCCCCTCGGCGCGCTCGACCTCAAACTACGTGAGGCGATGCAAGACGAGTTAAAAACCTTGCAAGCCCGCCTTGGCATCACCTTCGTCTTCGTTACCCACGACCAATCCGAGGCGCTTTCGATGGCCGACAGCCTTGCCGTATTCAACAACGGCAAGATCGCCCAAATTGGCACACCGTCCGAGATTTACGCCAAACCCCGCACCCGTTTTGTGGCCGATTTCGTTGGCTCGTCCAACGTACTCTCACCCAAAACCACTCGCCTCTTCGGCGGCCCCAACCGTTGGTCCTCGCTACGGCCCGAAGCCCTGCGCCTGACCGCCCCCGATAATGTCACACTATCAGGCACCGTAACCTCCCAGCGCTACCTCGGCACAGGTAACCGCATCTCAATCGCCCTGCATGGAACCGAGGTGTCCGCCCTCATCCCCGCAGGCCAACCTCTACCAAAAACAGGTCACACTGTCGGCCTCGCCTTCGACCCCGCCGCATTACATATAATGGAGGACGAGAAATGACTCCCTCCTCCCGTAATTTTGCCGCCAGAAAATCGACCCAAAACGATCCAATGAATCGTCTCAACCATCGAATTAGCCTAAAAGGCAAGAAAACATCCGCCAAGCCAAACCTAAAGAGGGTCGGCCCCGCCCGTCTGCACCTTCCCAACACAGACGGGAAGGCGACACACAATCACCCTGTACTCCCATCACGTGCCGCATACGCCCAAAACCATGTAAAATACAATCCAACCAAGGACATGCGCACATGACCGCCCCCGCCATCCTCCATTCACGAGGACTTGCCGATTGGCTCACCGCCCTCTTCTGGCGGCGTCCCCGCGTACTCTTGACGATCCTGCTCGCCCCACCTCTCCTCTGGCTCGGCGTCGTCTACCTCGGCTCACTCGCCGCCCTTTTGCTACAATCTTTCTATTCCATCGACGAATTCTCGGGAGTAATAAAAGAAGAGTTCACCCTAAAAACCTATGCTGAGCTCCTGCGCGCCCAAAACCTCGACATCATCCTGCGCACACTCCTGATGTCCACCATCGTCACACTAAGCTGTGCGCTCATTGCCTTTCCAATCGCCTATTACGCAGCCCGCTTTGCTAAAGGCCGATGGAAAACGGTCTTCTACCTCGGCGTAATGCTACCACTCTGGTCCAGTTACCTTGTAAAAGTCTACGCTTGGAAACTAATCCTAGCGAAAGAAGGCATCATCACATGGACAGCTGACGCGCTGCACCTGTCGATGGTCCTAAACGCCATCCTCGCCATCCCGGGGATCGGCGGCAATTCGCTCTCAACCTCGTGGATCGGGACCTTTCTCGTCTTCGTCTACATTTGGCTACCCTATATGATCCTTCCCATGCAGGCCGCACTTGAGCGCGTACCGACCTCAATGCTCGAAGCCTCAGCCGATCTCGGCGCCAGCCGATCGCAGACCTTCCGCACCGTAATATTTCCTCTAGCCATGCCGGGCATCATCGCTGGGTCCATTTTCACCTTTTCGCTAACCATGGGAGACTACATCATCCCCCAGATCGTCGGCACTTCGGCCCGCTTCATCGGCCTTGCCGTGTACCAGCTGCAAGGGACCGCAGGAAACATTCCGCTCGCGGCCGCTTTCGCAGTCATACCCATCGTAATCATGCTCCTCTATCTTTACCTCGCCAAGCGTCAAGGAGCTTTTGATGCACTCTGACCGCGCTTCCTTCGGCCTACGTGCCGCCTCCTTAGCAGGACTATTATTCCTTCACCTGCCCATCCTCATTATTTTCCTCTACGCCTTTACGAGCGAGGAAAAATCATACGCCTTCCCGCCCCCTAGCCTAACGATCAAATGGTTTGCCGTGGCATGGAACCGCGCCGATATATGGCCACCCATGCACCTATCACTCTGGGTCGCCACCGCCTCGACAGCGCTAGCAATGGTGCTCGGCACGCTCGTCTCGGCGGCAATGGCGCAAACGCGCTTCTTTGGAAAAGAACAAATCTCGCTCCTGATCCTACTACCCATCGCCCTGCCGGGAGTAATTACTGGCATGTCGCTGCGGTCCGCCTTTTCAATCATGAACATGCCGTTTTCAACGTTGACGATCATTCTCGGCCACGCCACTTTCTGTATTGTCATCATCTACAACAACGCAGTCGCCCGCTTTCGCCGTCTGTCAGGCGGTGTTCTCGAAGCCTCAGCCGATCTCGGCGCCAACAGTTTCCAGACCTTCCGCTACGTGCTTTTACCAAACCTCGGCTCGGCCCTCCTGGCAGGGGGAATGCTTGCGTTTGCCCTGTCCTTCGACGAAGTAATCGTAACCACCTTCACTGCGGGCCAGCAAAGCACTCTGCCCATCTGGATGCTTCAAGAACTGGTTCGTCCACGCCAACGTCCTGTGACCAATGTGGTCGCCATCGTTGTTTTCATGGCAACCTTTCTGCCCATCCTCATCGCCTATTACCTGACCAGAAACGGCTCCGAAACGGCAGGCGCCGGCAAATGAAAGGAAACCTAATGACCCAGCATATTGACACCTCTCTCCTCATCGGGTCCAGCATCGAATCCGGTCAAGAAACCATCGAACCTATCCTCAACCCGCGCACGGGTACTCTGATCCTCAACGTACCCGAAGCCTCGACCACACAGGTAGATCGCGCCCTCGCAAGCGCCCGCCGCGCCTTTATCCACTGGTCCCGCAGCACGCCATCCGAACGTTCTGCGGCCCTCCTTCGCATCGCAGACCGAATCGAAGCAGAAGCGGATGCCTTCGCAGCACTTGAGGCCCTAAACTGCGGCAAACCGATCAACGCCGCCCGCAACGACGAAATCCCCGCCATCGTCGATTGCTACCGCTTCTTTGCAGGTGCAGTCCGCACCCAACACGGCTCACTCGCGGGCGAATACATGGCAGGCCACACCTCAATGATCCGCCGAGATCCGGTGGGCGTAATCGCCTCCATCGCGCCTTGGAACTATCCACTTATGATGATGGCATGGAAGCTTGCCCCCGCCGTAGGCGGCGGCAATACAGTGGTCTTTAAACCCTCCGAACAGACCCCGCTCACCGCACTAAAAATGGCCCGCATCCTCTCAGAAGAGCTGCCCGAAGGCGTCGTCTCGGTCATCACAGGCCGCGGCCAGACTGTCGGAAGCTATCTGATCAACCACCCAGATGTGGACATGATTTCGCTAACCGGAGACGTGGCGACTGGCAAAAAAATGCTCGACGCGGCGGCAAAAACGGTAAAACGCACCCACCTCGAACTCGGCGGTAAAGCCCCCGTCATCGTCTTTGATGACGCCAACATCGCCGATGTGGTCGAAGGCCTCCGTGCCTTCGGCTACTATAACGCAGGACAGGACTGTACAGCCGCCTGCCGCATTTACGCAGGCAAGAAGGTCTACGACAAACTCGTAGCCGACCTCTCTTCAGCCGTTTCCACCATCGCCCTCGGCCTTGACGACGACACCGCCAACGAGATCGGGCCCCTCATCTCGCTCCGCCAACGAGACCGCGTCACAGGCTTCGTCAACCGCGCCCGCGAGATCAGCCATATCGAAATAACAACCGGCGGTCAGGTCATGCCCAACGGCTTCTACTACAAACCCACCGTAATCGCAGGCGCACGGCAGGAAGACGAAATCGTACGGCAGGAGGTATTCGGTCCCGTGGTCTCAATCACACCCTTCTCCGACACAGATCAAGCAGTAGCATGGGCCAATGACAGCGACTATGGCCTCGCCTCCTCGGTCTGGACCCGCGACATCGGCCGCGCGATGTCAACCTCGGCGCAACTACGCTACGGCTGCACATGGGTGAACACCCATTTCATGCTGGTCAACGAAATGCCCCACGGCGGGCTAAAGAGATCGGGCTACGGCAAGGATATGTCCGCCTACGCACTAGAAGACTACACCGTGGCCCGCCATATCATGATCAAGCATTGATCCCCACCCAGATTCTCTCCCACAAGGAGGAAAAAACTACGGCTCCACAAACGTGAGCCCCGATGCCAAGGTCAACAAAGGCTTTCACTGCCACTAAGGGAGTTCTGCACCCCTTCCCCGAGGATATTTTAACAAGTAAAATAAAAAATCTCTCAGACTTTCACGCTAGTATAAATATCCTCAGGGGAAAGGCTGCAAAGCCATTGAGAGCCAACGACCTCCTTGAAGCACCCCGAAGATTGCAGCATCAGATGGATGCGGCTGTCTGTCCAGCCCAACGCCCCGTGGCAAGACAGCCGGTCAGCAAATAACCTCCCGTCGGCGCCTCCCAATCCAACATTTCGCCACATGCAAAAACCCGTGGCAACGCGCGCAGTTCCAATCCCTCGGTGACAGCCGATTGCATCACCCCGCCCGCGACCGAAATCGCCTCATTTAGTGGCCTCGGTCCCACCAACGGGACCGGCAAGGCCTTAACCGCCACAACAGGGTCCAACCCACGCCCGAATTCCATCACCAAGGCCACAACAACCGGAGCTAAACCTAGCTTCCGCAGCCGGTTCGCTAAAGTCTCTCCTGTCCGCATCCGCCCCAACCGCGCGGCCACCTCCTCCGTCCGAAGATCAGGTAAAAAATCCAGCTGCAATGCCCCCCCTTCACGCAATTCACGGCTGACGGCATAAATGCCCCCACCCTCAACCCCGCGTACTGACACCACAAACTCCCCCCGCTCACGCCGCTCTCCCACACAAAGCGCCACGCCCTTGACCGGTTGACCTAAAAACCGCGCCATATGAGAGGACCAGTCAATGCGAAAACCAATATTGGCAGGCTTCCAGTCCGCAACCTCGACCCCCCGTTCGCGCAGCCACGGCACCCAAGCCCCATCAGACCCAAGCCGCGCCCAGCTTGCCCCTCCAAGAGCCAGCACCGTCACCGCTGGACGCAAGACATGCTCACCCTCAGAACTAACAAAGCAAAACCCATCATCCTGAAACCCCTTCCAGCGCCAACGCAGCCTGAACTTCACCCCCAACGCAGACAGCCGCCTCAACCACACCCGCAACAGGGGCGAGCCTTTCATCGTCACCGGAAACACCCGTCCAGACGACCCTGTAAAAACCTCCTGGCCCAGCCCTCGCGCCCAATCCTGCACTTCCTGCGGCCCAAACTCCGACAACATCGGTGCCAGCCAGCCATAGTCATAAGCCGCCAAAAACCGAGACACATCCTCATCCTTTGTAATATTCAGCCCCGACTTCCCGGCCATCAAGAATTTACGACCAACTGAAGGCTTTGCCTCGCAAACGACCACCCGACGCCCCGCAAGCGCCAGTTCTTCCGCGGCCATCAACCCCGCAGGTCCGCCGCCAATCACCAACGCATCCATCTTGCACCCGCCCATTTTCACCCCATCCTAGACACTATGCAAAGCGAAACCACCACCTACTCACTCTACCTGCACCGATCTCACCAAAAGGGCCGTAAAGTCTGCACCAACTCATTCCAAAACTTAAAAAACAGCAAAAATGAACGAACGGTTCTTCTTCATCACATCTGCCACAAAAAAAGCCACACCCGCTTCAGCGGGTCAAAATTTACCCACCAATTCAAAACGCACAAATATCCCGCCGCACCCACCGAGCCACGCCTTCATTGTGACAAAAAATCACGCAACCAGCCCCACGGCCCGCCGCACCCGCTCTTCACGCAGGCTAACATCCTGCCCTAGCCACGGATCCGCGTCCGCCCCGCACATCCAGACCAATGCTTTGGCCGGCCAATCCACAGGAATATGAGCCGAAGGGTCAAGTTGACTAACGGGGTTGATCCCACTCGCCTTAATTTTCAACTGCATCTCAGTAGCCACTGTTCCAGGCGACAGACCTAGGACTCTTATCCCATGCGGACCTTCTTCAAGATGCGCGACCCGCGTCAGCATCAGCGCTCCAGCCTTGCCAGCGCAATAAGCGCTCCAGCCTTCCAGCGGGTTGACAGCTGCACCCGAGGACACAGTAATTATTGTGCCGCCACCTTGCATTCGCATCTGCGGAATTACAGCCTTCATCCCATGAAACACGCCCGTCAAGTTCACCCCAACTGCCTGCCCCCACAGACCTGCATCAGCATCAGCCAACCGCGCAATCGGCTCAATCACCCCCGCATTATTCACTAGCACATCGATACGTCCAAATCGCGCAACAACATGCGCCACCGCTCTTTGGACCGCCACCCAATCCAACACGTCACAAGCCAGCATCATCTCATCCGCGCCGTCCCCGCCAACAACCTTACCGATCTCGCCGACCGATCGTGCGAGCGACACAACCTTCGCACCGACCGCAGCAAATTCTCGCGCCGCTGCAGCCCCAATCCCACGGCTCGCCCCCGTAATCACCACAACCTTACCTTGCATCATAACCACTCCTTCCACTTTGCCCGACATGCCGTACCTAGGCCTTCAGATGTAATCTCTTGACCCTCCCTAACGGCAAGACGATACTTTCACCGATAGGTTTCTACCGTCACAAGGCTCATTATGAAATTCCAAGCGTTCGCGGGCACAATTGCGCTTGCGACTTTCTTTACCAAAACCGCTTACGCGGATATTACCCCCACCCAAATCTGGCAAAACGGGCAAAATTTAGGCACAAACTACGGCCAGATCTTGACTGCGAGTAGTATCAACGTTCAGGGCGATGCGCTCGTCATCACCAACCTTGCAATCGGATATGACCAAAACAACATAAAAGCCTCGCCCGAAAGCCACAGGACATAACCATGACCGCATCGCTCGAAACTCTGACCGCCCGACTCCTCAAGGCTGCCAGCAAGGCAGGGGCCGAGGCCGCCGATGCAATGGCAGTCACCGGAACCTCACTTTCCATCAACCTGCGCGTGGGCAAGCTGGAACAAGCCGAACGCGCCGAAGCAACCGAGATCGGTCTCCGCGTCCTAATGGGCGGACGTCAGGCCTGCGTCTCGGCCTCCGACCTATCAAACCACACGATCGAAGCCTTAGCCGAACGCGCCGTGGCAATGGCCCGCGAAGCTCCAAACAACGCCACCATTGGCCTAGCCGACCCCTCGCAACTCGCCCGCAACTGGGATCTAGCCAGCTTCGAGCTGACCGACCCCGCCCCCGAACCCTCCGCCGTCGCCCTTGAACAAGATTGCCGCGAAGTCGAAGCGGCTTGTCTTTCACGTAGCGGCATAACGCAGGTGGAATCCTCTGCAGGCTATTCCTCCCGTTCCATCCACATAGCAGCGACTAACGGCTTTTCCGGCGGCTATGCCCGCACCTCGCGCTCGCTCTCAGCCGTGGCCTTCACAGGCTCGGGCACAAATATGGAACGTGACTGGTCCGGCGAATCCCGCACCTACCAATCCGACTTACCCGCGGCAAAAGGCATCGGCGAACTCGCCGCAGAGCGTGCAATAGCCCGCCTAGGCGCAACAAAACCAAAAACCGGAACCTACCCCGTCCTTTTCGACGAACGCGTGGCCTCCTCGCTGATTGGCCATCTGCTTTCAGCCATCAACGGGGCGGCCATCGCACGTGGCGCCTCGTGGCTCCGCGATGCGCTGGGCCAACAGGTGCTCCCTACTACACTCTCGCTCATCGAAAACCCCCATCGCCCCCGCATCGGCGGCTCGCGTCCCTTCGACGCCGAAGGCCTTCCCACTGCTCGCCGTGCATTGGTAAAAAACGGCATCCTAATCGGCTGGACCCTCGACCTCGGCACCGCCCGCAAACTGAGCATGCAATCGACCGCCAACGCCTCACGTAGCATCTCCTCACCACCCTCCCCCTCAACCTCAAACATCTCCCTGAGCCGGGGACGACAAAGCCTGTCCGACCTTCTACGCGACATGGGTACCGGCTTTTACGTCACCTCGATGATCGGCTCGACCATCAACCCAACAACCGGAGACTATTCCCGCGGCGCAGCAGGCTTCTGGGTCCAAAACGGCACCATCACCCACCCCATCAACGAATGCACCATCGCAGGCAATCTACGCGACATGCTCCTGCGCCTTATCCCAGCCAACGACAGCCGTGACCACCTCTCTACCCGCGTCCCCTCCTGCCTCATTGATGGAATGACGCTTGCAGGGAGCTGACGCAGACTTCACCCTGCTGCCGGATGTCGCCCAACCTGCAAACCAAAATCCAGTTCATCCTCAACCGGATAGGTAATCCTCTCCATGGTTAAGGTTCCACGAGAATAAAATTTTCTCACCAAAATGGACAAAGACGCTCTGATAAAAAGCGCCGTTTCACCAAAGTTCAGATCATGAGTTTTTTGCTTCAACCCCAGAGCAAACTGCTAGTGCCAGATCTGTTCCTTGATCACCTAAACATAGGCACAGGTAGCATCAGTCCTGCACAAAAACAAAGTGGCCGGGTAAGTTCTACACCCACACACCGTTAGAAATAAAAGGATTGCCCTTCTAAACGCCCAAACGTAAGCAAAACAAAAGACTGGCGACGGCACACTGCTCCGTTTAACCTAAAAAAGGACAGTCCAGTTTTCCGAACAACCCGTGTTTCAAAAAACCCGATAATCATTTCTTCTTCGGCGGGACAAAACGCTTTGATGTGTCCTTAGCATCCGGACGCGGCACTACAGGCTTGGACTTTGCACCGGAGGCTTTCGCACTTGTAAACTTGCCATACGCAGGCTTGGCACCAACCTCGGATTTACCCTTAAAGGGACGCGCATAAGCATTGCCTTCTGACTTACCGCGATACGCAGGCTTCGCGTAGGACGACTTGTCGCTGTGACTCTTTGATCCCGCCGCACGGCCAGCGCCTTCCGGCAGACCATGCGACTTGAACCCTGCAGATTTTCCAGTCTCGGTCTTCCAGCGCGGCTTCTTCTCGTCACCCTTGGTTCCAGGGGCTCGCGGCGTGTATGGTTTCTTTTCACCATAGGCCGCACGCGGCGTATAAGACGGTTTGCTTGCCCCCGCATCACGTGGCGCGTAAGGCTTCTTCTCCCCATGGACAGAACGCGGTTTATGGGGCTTGCGTTCAGCAGGAACTTCAGCAAGCGGCGCCTTATCCGCAGGCGACCACGCGGCGCCATCTTTCACCACACGCGGCGGCTTACCAGAATAAACCGGACGCTCAGTCCGTTCTTTCCGTACCGCACGCGGCGCAAACGCACGACGTTCAAACTTCGCCCCAAACTGAGGACGCTCCAGCGAAGGCTCGCCTTCTAGACGCATTAGCACGAGACCCGGCTCAATCTCAACTGATTGAGGAAAACGCGCCGCAACCTGACCAGAGACCTGGATGAAGGTCTGTTCTTGTTGCACACGGATCGCACCGATCCCGTCTTTAGTAATCCCGCCCGTCTCACACACTTTTGGAAGCAACCATCTCGCTTCCGCCCGACCTGTATGGCCCACGGAAAGCGAGAACCAGACCGATGGACCAAACTCGCCCCGTTCACGCGGTACCGAAGCAACCGGCATCACCGCATCCGACAGTACTTCGGGTGCCGAACGCCCCTCACGCCACAGCCGCACAAAACCGGCGGCCACCTGCTCAGGACCAAACCGCTCCAACAAAGCAGATACCATCACCTGCTCGCCCGCCGCATCAGCAGCCAATGCGGGATGTTCCAACAGACGCAAATCATCCTTGGCCTGGACCTCTTCTGCAGAAGGAGCCTTGCCCCATTCCGCAGCTAGTTTGGCACCTTGAAGCAGGCGCTGCGCCTTCTTGAACTCAGTCGGCGGCACTATTAGCACCGACGTTCCCTTTTTGCCCGCACGCCCCGTCCGCCCCGACCGATGCAGCAGCGTTTCAGAATTGCTCGGCAAATCGGCATGGATCACCAGTTCCAGCCCCGGAAGATCAATACCCCGTGCCGCAACGTCAGTGGCAATACAAATCCGCGCCCGACCATCCCGCAAGGATTGCAACGCATGCATCCGTTCAGTCTGACTCAACTCACCCGATAGCGCCACAACCTGAAAACCACGGTTTGCCATCCGCGCCAGCAAGTGGTTCACATTCACACGCGTCTTACAAAACACAATCGCCGTCTGCGCCTCATAAAAACGCAACACATTGAAGATCGCATGCTCGCGATCCCGTGCCTGCACCGACATGGCGCGATATTCGATATCGGTATGTTGCTTCGATTCGCCCTGCGTCACGATCCGCAACGCATCACGTTGGAACGTTGCCGCCAGTCTCTCGATCTCTTTCGGCACAGTAGCAGAAAACATCATCGTCCGCCGCTCTTCCGCTGCCGACCCGATAATGAACTCTAAATCCTCGGAAAATCCAAGGTCGAGCATCTCATCCGCCTCGTCAAGCACAACAACCTTAACACTCGACAGGTCAAGTGAACGGCGCTCAATATGATCACGCAAACGTCCCGGAGTACCTACAACAATATGCGCGCCACGATCTAACGCCCGCTTTTCGGTACGGTAGTCCATACCACCCACACAAGATACAATCTGCGCGCCGGTGCTGGCGTAAAGCCATTCGAATTCACGCTGCACCTGCTGCGCCAGTTCCCGTGTCGGAGCCACCACAAGCGCCAACGGCTTGTCGGCATAAAGCAACTTGTCCGCCCCGCCCAACACATCAGCAGACATCGCAAGACCAAAGGCAACAGTCTTACCAGAGCCGGTCTGCGCCGAAACCAGAAGATCGCGCCCCGCAACTTCCGGTGCGATAACTGCAAGTTGCACGGCGGTCATGGCGTCATAGCCCTTGGCCGAAATAGCCGCGGCCAAAGGCGCGGCAATACCCAGATCGTTCATGCTTCTTCCTGAAAGGGCAGCTTATGCGCCCGTAAGGTACCAAAATCCGGCACCTCTCTCACCTTCGCAGGCTGGCCTCCTCGCCACCGTGCACAGGATATCTTGGGCCGTAACGACCTATATTCTACAAGACCAGAACTTCTTTGTATACATACTTAATCCTTGGGCTATATCATTAATCTTTCTTTCGCGGACTTATGCTTCCCATATATTGGAAATGATCCACAAAACGAAATATGACGCATACCCACTCCGTTCTACTTTCACCTTCATCATCTGATTGATCCTACTCGCTCAGCCCGCAATTCGAAATCTACCTGATGATGTTTGGCTCCAACAAAAACCACCTTTACACTTTGCTGAAGACTTCACACATCAACAACACATAAACCTTCATTCAACAGTGTTTTTCCACTAAACTCTATACATCCCCATCTTGACCCCGCTTTCTCACCGGTTACCCTACGCCGGATCTGATATGGCAGCATCAACCGCGCCTTCCCTCTTTCGGAGCACCGTCGTCAATGTCCGCATGCCCTATTATATTGCCCATTTCCATCGCCTACGCGACAAGACCACGACTAACTCAAAAGCCCAAAAGTTTAACGGATAAACTTTAGATTTCATGGCCTATTCCCTCGGCCTTACACTTTATAACTTGTCCAAACGGCGCGAAACAGGACAGGTCCATAACCGCCCACCCCGTCCTACAGGGCGGCTCATTTGGTTGCATGCGCCCACCGCAGAAATAGCGCGATCCATGCTGGACCTCGCC
>JADZAO010000021.1 GCA_020852535.1 Paracoccaceae bacterium
AGGTAATAAGGTTACGACAATACGAATAACGCTGCATTGCGAGGCTGCACTCACCGCATCGGCCCGCCGTGCGACACGACAATCAAAATATCTTGCGGATTATCGCATTGCTCAACATAAATACGATATGCCTCACACATGTCGATCAAACAAGTTAATCGGCGAGTGCAAAGAGATGTAGGTGCTCATCACTGGCAGGCTCACAAAAACAACGGATGGGGAATGACGATAATCGCGGTATTCCTGTTTTCCAAACTTACAGCGCTGGTTGTTGTACTTTCACTAGCCGCCGCAGCGGCTATATTCATCTTCGTGTTTACGACTGTCGTAATTGGGTATCTAAACCGGATACTAGGATGATAGACAAGATTTTCTCAGCTATCTTTATTGTAGAACAATTCATCCCATTTATCTGATCTGTGGCAAGCTGTGCTATGATTTTGTGGTTCAACTACGCGCTTTTAACCTGATCAGGGATCCATCATTGCCCGACATAAAAACGCAAAAACCAAGGCTTGCGAAAGGTACCACATGACGACCAAGACAACGATCGACCCAACCGAGGTAGCAAAGTTCGAAACCATGGCCACCGAATGGTGGGACCCAAATGGCAAGTTCAAACCCTTGCACATCCTCAACCCCTGCCGTCTAGACTATATCACCAATCAGATCGCTGCCGAATTCAACTGTGACTTGACCAAACCAGAACCGTTCAAAAACCTGCGCATCCTCGACATCGGTTGCGGCGGTGGGCTGCTCTCAGAACCGATGGCCCGCCTTGGCGCCAAGGTGGTCGGCGCCGACGCCGCCCCAAGCAACATTCCCGTAGCACAAATCCACGCCAAACAATCCGGCCTGACCATCGACTACCGCCACACCACCGCCGAGGACCTTTCCGCTGCGGGCGAGCAATTCGACGTAGTCCTGAACATGGAAGTTATCGAACACATCTCCGAGCCTGTAGCCTACCTGAGCGCCTGCCACGACCTACTAAAACAGGGTGGAATCATGATCTGCTCGACCATCAACCGTAACCCGAAAAGCTTCATCATGGCGATCATCGGTGCAGAATGGGTGATGCGTTGGCTGCCCAAGGGCACGCACGATTGGTCGAAGTTCATCACCCCAGAAGAACTTTATACGCTGCTGCGCAATGCAGGCTTCGATCTGGTCGATCGCAAAGGCATGATCTTCAACCCGGTTACATGGTCATGGTCACTCTCGGCCCACGACTTATCATGCAACTACATAACAACCAGCCTACGACGCTAATAATAGACCATCGTCCCCGCACTCGCAGGGACTTAATATTCCCTCAACACATCCAGCGCGCGCCACAGTAGTTTAGTCGACAAAAAGCCCCACATGCCTAAAGGAAAATGCCAATTACGAAATATTATGCCCCATACAAAAATTTTCTGGCCGTTTTTTAAACGACTCCCCATTTTGGTATTCTCTATGCATGGAAGATTTAGGCATAGTGCTTTGTCTGTGGATCAACGGGGGGTAGCACGCGCGCCGAAGATTGCCGACCCAATCCGAACATGGGTAGCCCCCATCGCAATGGCGGCTTCGAAATCACCGCTCATACCCATCGATAAGCTTGACAGGCCGTTCCGCGCCGCCATACCCGCAAGCATCGCAAAATGTGGGACAGAATCTTCGCTCTCGGGCGGAATGCACATCAGACCCTGCACCGGCAAGTCGAGGTTTCTACACATACCCAAAAATCCGTCGAGATCGTTGGGCAAGACACCTGCCTTTTGCGGTTCGGCACCTGTGTTCACCTGCACAAAAAGTTCGGGGCATTTCCCCCGCTCTTGCGCCAGTCGGGCTAATTTTTCAGCAAGAGAAGGGCGATCAAGCGTATGGATAGCATCAAACAGCTCCACCGCAACCTTGGCTTTGTTTGTCTGCAAGGGCCCGATCATATGAACTGAAACTGTGCCAAACTGTACCCGCAGATCCGGCCATTTGCCTGCCGCTTCCTGCACATAATTTTCTCCAAACAAGCGATGACCCGCTTCAAGCACGGCCACAATTCGCTCCAACGGCTGGACCTTTGATACCGCAATTAACTTAACAAAAGCGGGATCACGCCCCGCTGCCTGTGCTGCCAACGCGATCCGTGCCGAAATATCCTTAAGCGACATACCATTCTCCGCAAATTCCGGCGCAAGATAGCGCAGCGCGGTTCTGATGCCACACAAAATGCTCGCAAAAAGCAAAAGGACGGGCACAAGGCCCGCCCTTTCACATTCAGATTGTTACAGATTAGAACGAGAAAGTCACACCAGCATCATAGACAAGCTTTTGGTCTTTGGATTTCACAGCGCCCGTCTTGAACTCGACACCATCACCAAGGTCATAAGCACCGCCCAAACCAAAGGACTTGTTCGAAGTACCAAACACGGTCAGGCCAACATCCGAAACCGAGTAATCGACCGAAGCCGCATAACCGATTTTTGAAGCGTCGAGATCGTCAACAGCGACCACTTTCAACTCTGCACCGGCGACAGAAACCGAACCGCCAAACGAGACCTGGCTATCGGGTTTGTTTTTATAAGTCTGCCCATCTTTAGGGTCTTTGTCGGCAGGGTCTTTCAGAAGATTATTTTCGTAACCTATAGCGACCGAATAGACATCTGTCCCGTATTTTACAGCTGCCGATTTGGCATTACGCGGTGAACCAATCGAGGCAGAAACCGACAGATCGCCAATGGTATAGGTATAAAGCGCGTTTGGCGCATCATCGGCACCAAGGTAACCAAGCTTATTTTGACTCATCGTATAGCTGTAGCCCACACCTGACACGCTACCAACCAGCGCCTTGGCGGCAGAGTCGTTTTTTCCCATTTTGAGCTTACCAAAAGGACCCTCAATCGAGACAGTG
>JADZAO010000022.1 GCA_020852535.1 Paracoccaceae bacterium
GGAAGCCGCAGGTGTTGACGATGACGGCATCTGCGCCCTTGTAATCGGGGCTAATGGCATAGCCTTCTGCGCGTAGGCGGGTGAGGATACGTTCGCTGTCGACCAGCGCTTTAGGGCAGCCTAGGGATACCATGCCTATGGTAGGCTGTCCTGCACGGCGGGTGTTTGGCACCAGCGAACGGGCAAGGTCGGGACGGAGGCTCGGTGGGTTTTGGGTAATCTTGGACATAGTTTAAGCAAGTACTATAGCGCAAAGGTCTTGCTTGGAAAAGGTCGTTGATCTTATTTTGTCCTTTATCGCGTGGTCTGCTAGCGATTTTTGTACCTGAACGTTTGGTTGAGTTGTGCAGCTGTTATCGTCTCGTCGAGACTATGGACGCCGTGCTGGCCGTAACGCGATATATTATCTGGTAATCAGCGCTCGACATGGCAATACTGGCTTATTTATGTTGCGACTACGGGAACGGTTTTTGTTCAACCGATGGTCGAGAACGCACTAGGTTTTGTGCTTTCTTTGTTATTTTCGGCCTTTATTTATTCTCTTTTCCTACGAGGGAGAAGAAGGCATTAGGATTTGAGGTGTTTGATGTAGGTCGACATCAGCGGCGCCGGTCGCGGCGGGCGCTCATCGGTTGGAAAGCGACGCCGACATGGGCTTCGCAATAGGGTTTACCCGGAAGTGAGGGCAGGCCGCAGAACCAGAAATCGTCAGAGACGGGATCGCCGATCGGCCATTTGCAGGTGCGTTCGGTTAGTTCCATCAGCGTAAGTTTGCGGGCACGTTTTTCGACTTCGCGCACGGAAGCCAGTGCTTCGGGGCTGATCTCGTTGGCGGAAGGCTGCGGTGGTAGGGGCTGCCCTGCGGGTATGATGGCCTTTCGCAGCGGAATGGGCATCACATTGCCCGTGGCCGCAGTAGGCGCAGGCATAGTACGTCCGGGCGCTGCTTGACGAGGCGTTGCCCCGGACCGTGTGGTGACGGGTTCGGGGCGGGGGACGGCAGTGTTCGGAGTGAACGTTGTCTCGTCTTTGCCGCCCGTGACGCGGTTCGATAGGCCGAGGCGATGTACCTTGCCGATCACCGCGTTGCGGGTCACATTACCAAGTTCTTTGGCTATCTGGCTGGCGCTCTGGCCTTCGGCCCACATATGTTTGAGCTTCTCGATGCGTTCGTCGGTCCAAGACATCGACATTCCCCGCAGGTTGGCGCAACGGACCTTATTGTAGACTGGTCGTCGCTGGATACAAGCGGGCGGGATACAGGTTGGGGGGCAGAAGATCAAGCGTCTAGGTGCAGATGGGTGGGTTGCGGGTTGATTGTGGTGGACTTTGGTGGGTGGTTTTACTATGGTAGGTGCTATGATTGCAGGCGATTATTCCTTTATCTTTTACCAAAAATGATGTTGCCTGTGCAGTGCATTGCCCTTTTTTTGTACGTTTTCATGTGGGCTATCCGTTTCCTTATGTTGACTTTGCCCAAGGCCTGCTTTTAAGGGCTATGGCCATGCTTTAAAGGACACTGCAGATGATCTCTCACGTCCTGCCGACTTATAACCGCGCGTTGTTTTCTTTTGTGAAGGGCGAGGGTTCGTGGCTTACGTCCGAGGACGGTAGCCGATACCTTGACCTTGGTGCGGGGATCGCGGTTAATGTGCTGGGCCATGCACATCCTGTCTTGGTGGGAGCGCTGACCGAGCAGGCGCGCAAGCTGTGGCATGTGTCGAACCTGTATCGTATTCCTGAACAGGAACGGTTGGCGGACCTGTTGGTCGAGAATACTTTTGCCGATACGGTTTTTTTTACTAACTCGGGGACCGAGGCTGCGGAGCTCGCCATCAAGATGGCGCGGAAGTATTGGTATGATAAAGGCCAGTTGGACCGCGTCGAGATCATTGCTTTTGAAGGTGCCTTCCACGGACGCTCGACGGGAGCGATTGCTGCGGCGGGTGCGGAGAAAATGGTCAAAGGGTTTGGGCCGCTGATGCCCGGCTTTACCCATTTGAAATTCGGGGATCATGATGCGCTCCGGGCGGCGGTGACGGATAAGACCGCTGCGATTATTATCGAGCCCGTGCAGGGGGAGGGTGGTATTCGCGTGCTGCCAGACGTCTGTTTGAAGGGGCTGCGCGATCTTGCTGATGCTACGGGTGCGCTTTTGATCTTTGACGAGGTGCAATGCGGTATGGGCCGGACGGGGAAACTGTTTGCTCATGAATGGGCGGGGGTTGCTCCTGATATCATGATGGTGGCTAAGGGTATTGGCGGTGGGTTTCCCCTTGGTGCGGTACTGGCTACGGAAAAAGCGGCAAGCGGAATGGTGGTCGGTACGCATGGGTCGACCTATGGTGGCAATCCTTTGGGCTGTGCCGTCGGGGCTGCGGTTGTCGGGGTCGTGGCCGATGATGCTTTCCTTGCCGAGGTCAGGCGCAAGGGGGTGCGGTTTTGGCAAGGACTTGAGAGGTTGGTTGCGGCGCATCCAGCGGTGTTTGAGGCGGTACGGGGGCAGGGGTTGATCCTTGGCCTAAAATGTAATGTGATAAATACTAATGTTGTGAAGGCTGCTTATGCTGAGCATCTGCTCATGGTGCCTGCGGCGGATAATATGGTGCGCTTGCTTCCGGCTTTAAATATCCTTGATGAGGATATTGAAGAATCGCTGGTGCGGCTCAACCGGACTGCTGCAGCTTTGGAAAAAGTGATCTGACATGTATGCGATGCAAGAGCAGACTCACTGGAGCAGACGACGAATGCTCTGGCATCTTCTATTTTGAAATATTCTTGTGCTTGTGTGGACAAAAACTTACGGCATTTGTCACTAGAAAGACGATTAAAATGAAACATTTTCTCGATGTCCATAAAACCGACGCAGCTGAGTTGCGTTTCATGATCGACTCTGCCAGTGCGATGAAAGTGGCGCGGAACGGGCGGCCCAAAGGGGCACCTGATGACGAGCAGCCCTTGAAGGGGCGCATGGTGGCGTTGATCTTTGAAAAGCCGTCGACCCGCACCCGCGTTTCCTTTGATGTGGGCGTACGCCAGATGGGCGGCGAGACGATGGTGCTTTCGGGTAATGATATGCATCTTGGTCATGGCGAGACGATTGCTGACACGGTTCGCGTGTTGTCTCGTTATGTTGATCTGATCATGGTTCGCACTTTCGAGGAGACGACGCTGCTGGAGATGGCGGAACATGCCACGGTTCCGGTGATCAACGGACTGACCAACCGTACTCATCCCTGCCAGATCATGGCCGATGTTATGACCTATGAAGAACATCGTGGGCCGATCGGTGGTAAAAAGGTGGTCTGGTGTGGTGATGGAAATAACGTTTGCGGGTCGTTCTTGCACGCGGCAGGGCAGTTTGGATTCGATTTTACCTTTACTGGACCCAAAACTTTGGATCCCGAGGAGTGTTTCGTGCAATTCGCCCGCGACAGGGGGTCGAAGGTCGTGATTAGTCGCGATCCGTTCGTGGCGGTCGAGGGAGCTGACCTTGTCGTGACTGACACATGGGTTTCGATGCATGATCTCGAAAGCGCCAAGGAGCAGCGGTACAGCCAGCTGCGACCCTACCAAGTGAACGAGCAGCTGATGAGTTGCGCAAAGCCTGACAGCTTGTTTATGCATTGCCTCCCAGCGCACCGAAACGATGAAGTGACGGATGCGGTTATGGATGGTCCGCATTCGGTGATTTTTTGCGAAGCCGAGAACCGTCTGCATGCTCAGAAGGCTGTGATGCGTTGGTGTCTGGGCGTCTGAAATCGTAATCGGATGGAACCGGTCATTTGGTCGGTCGTATGTTATGAGAACGCCTTGGGCCGTGTGGGTTTAGGTGAACTCTTTTGCTCTATGATGGTTCACTCTTTTAGGGGATATTTGTAATAAGGTTTAGGGGTACAGGAGTGTGCTTGCTCTTTTGACAGGCATAAGATCCTTTGAAAGCGGCCTAC
>JADZAO010000023.1 GCA_020852535.1 Paracoccaceae bacterium
ACAGTCATTGGGCGCGAGGCACCTGCAGTGCCTCCTTCGGGGTTGGCAGATTTTGCCGTGCTGAAGGATGCAGATCTGCGGACGGGTAAAGTTACGGTGGTGAATTTTTGGTCGAGCTGGTGTCCGCCTTGTCGTGCCGAGCATCCGGTGCTTCAGAAGATGGCTGAGGATGGCATTCGTGTGGCAGGTATCAATATGCGGGATGATCCCAAAAATGCCGCGGCCTATCTGAAAGAGGAGGGGAACCCCTTCTTCGGGCTGGGCTTTGATCCGAAAGGAACGACTGTGGTCGATTGGGGCGTGAGTGCTCCGCCTGAAACTTTTATCATCAATGGGGACGGAACGGTGGCATTTCGCTTCATTGGACCGCTGGTCGGTTCGGATTACGACCAGCGCTTCGTGCCAGAATTGCACAAGGCGCTGAGTGCAGAAAATCTCGGTGGTTGAGGCGTCAAACGCCTGCCAGAATGGAAAACAGGATCGTCAAAGTAAGTATTCTTGTTTCATGCGGGTGTGAAAAAAGGCGTAGTTTGGGCAGCAAAGTGGTGCTTAGTTGGTTTGGTTATGAACAAAATTCCCATGGTCGCTGAAATAAACCACGTGGCCTATCTGTGCAGTATAGAAAAAAGGCCCGCTTTCGCGGGCCTTTTTTTGGGGAAACAACGGGTTTTAAAATCAGGCTGAAGCGAGATCGCGTAGCACATAGTGCAGCACACCGCCGTGTTTTATGTATTCGATCTCGATTTCTGTATCGATGCGGCACTTGATTTGGATGATTTTGATCGTGCCATCTGCATAGGTGATTTTGCAAGGGATCAGAGAGAGCGGCTTGAGGTCGTCTTCCAGTCCGGTGATTGAGATGGTTTCGTTGCCCTTGAGGCCGAGCGATTTACGGGTATCACCGTCCGTGAATTCAAAGGGGATGACGCCCATGCCGACGAGATTGGAGCGGTGGATGCGTTCAAAACTTTCTGCAATTACGGCTTTGACACCGAGGAGGGCGGTGCCCTTGGCTGCCCAGTCACGTGACGAGCCTGCGCCGTATTCGATGCCGCCGAAGATTACCAAGGGGGTTTTGTTTGCCTGATAGGCCATTGAGGCCTCGAAGATTGAGGTTTGTGCGCCGTCTGGGCCTTTGGTGTAGCCGCCTTCGATGCCGTCGAGCATTTCGTTCTTGATGCGAATATTGGCAAAAGTACCGCGCATCATGATTTCGTGATTGCCGCGGCGGGCGCCGTAGGAGTTGAACTCGGAGATCGGAACTTGCCGTTCGGTCAGGTATTGACCGGCGGGGGTGGTGGCCTTGAACGATCCTGCGGGCGAGATATGGTCGGTGGTGATCATGTCACCTAAGAGGGCGAGGATTCTGGCGCTTTTGATGTTTTTGATCGTGCCAGGAGTTTTTGTCATGCCGCGGAAGTAGGGCGGGTTTTGGATGTAGGTCGAGCAAGAGGGCCAATCGTAGGTTTCCGCCTCGGTGATTTCCACCGCTTGCCATTTCTCGTCACCCTTGAAGACATCGGCGTATTTTTTGAGAAAGGATTCGCGCGTTACGGTGGCGTGCACGAGGTCGGCGATTTCCTTGTTTGTGGGCCAGATGTCCTTGAGGTAGACGGGTTGGCCATTCGATCCGGTGCCCAAGGGTTCTGTTGTAAGGTTGATGTTCATGTCACCGGCAAGAGCATAGGCCACGACCAGCGGTGGTGAGGCAAGGTAGTTGGCGCGAACGTCGGGCGAAATGCGACCTTCGAAGTTGCGGTTGCCTGATAGGACGGCGGTTACAACAAGGTCACCTTCGGCGATGGCTGCCGAGATTTCTGGTTGCAAGGGACCAGAGTTGCCGATGCAGGTGGTACATCCGTAACCGACGAGATTGAAGCCTACAGCGTCGAGGTCTTCTTGTAGGCCTGCGGCGTTGAGGTATTCGGAAACGACTTGGGATCCGGGGGCTAGCGAGGTTTTGACCCATGGTTTGCGGTTAAGGCCCAAGGCGCGGGCTTTGCGGGCAACGAGGCCAGCCCCGATGAGGACGTAAGGGTTTGAGGTGTTGGTGCAAGAGGTGATTGAAGCGATTACAACCTTGCCAGATGATAGCTTGTAGTTTTCGCCTTTGACCTGCACTTCGATATTCATTGGGCGTTTGAATGAGATGTCCATCTCCTTGGAAAAGGAGGCCTTGGCATCGGTCAGCGGTAAATAATCCTGCGGGCGTTTTGGGCCGGAGATGGCAGGAATGATGGTTGCCATGTCAAGCTCAAGCGTCGAGGTATAGATGGGCGCGTAGTCGGCATCACGCCATATGCCGTTGGCTTTCGCATAGGCTTCTACGAGGGCGATGCGGCTTTCCGCGCGTCCTGTTTGGCGAAGGTAGCGGATGGTTTCGTTGTCGATTGGGAAAAAGCCGCAGGTGGCGCCGTATTCGGGGGCCATGTTGGCGATCGTCGCACGGTCGGCTAGCGGCAGATGGTCAAGGCCTGGGCCATAAAATTCGACGAACTTGTTCACCACGCCGTGTTTGCGGAGCATTTGCACTATTTTTAGCACGATGTCGGTGGCGGTGGTGCCTTCCATCATTCTGCCGGTTAGTTTGAAGCCGACGACTTCTGGGATGAGCATTGAGACGGGTTGGCCTAGCATGGCAGCTTCGGCTTCGATTCCGCCCACGCCCCATCCAAGGACGGCGAGGCCGTTGACCATCGTGGTGTGGCTGTCGGTGCCGACGAGGGTATCTGGATAGGCGATCTCGTTGCCGTGTTGGTCTTTGTCTGTCCAGACGGTTTGGGCGAGGTATTCGAGGTTGACCTGATGGCAGATGCCGGTTCCTGGGGGAACCACGCGGAAGTTGTTGAAGGCCTTTTGACCCCATTTTAGGAACACGTAACGCTCCATGTTGCGTTCGTATTCGCGATCGACGTTGGCTTTGAAAGCACGGGGTGTGCCGAATTCGTCGATCATCACCGAGTGGTCAATCACGAGGTCGACGGGTACGAGCGGGTTGATCTTGGCGGCTGAACCTTTCAACCCGATGATGCCGTCGCGCATGGCGGCGAGATCAACGACGGCGGGAACCCCGGTGAAGTCCTGCATTAGCACG
This sequence comes from Paracoccaceae bacterium, assembly GCA_020852535.1. Taxonomy (GTDB): domain Bacteria; phylum Pseudomonadota; class Alphaproteobacteria; order Rhodobacterales; family Rhodobacteraceae; genus Paragemmobacter. Next base: position 3,095 of record JADZAO010000023.1, read on the forward strand.
CGTGCGGGGCGGTAGGCGATTTCTCGGGGGTTCTTGCCTCCGAATTTTGCCCAGTCGGAGAAGGCCTTGATGTCATCGACGGATACAGTCTTTCCATCCTCGAAGCGGAGCATGTTTTCTAGCACCACCTTTAGCGCAGCGGGAAGTTTGGAGAACTGGCCCAAGCCTGCCGCTTCTGCGGCGGGGATCGAGTAGTAGCTGACGGTCTTGCCGCCTGCGGTAAGGGTTTTGCGGGTTTTGGCGCTGTCGTGTCCGACGGTGACGGTCATCTGGGCCTCCTGACGGTGGGTTCATATGCGCGAGCCCATGCGGGCGGATTTTCTTCCCCTTTGCCAGTGCTTTATCAGTCTGACAAGGGAGTCACATACTTTGTATGCCGTTGTATGCCGAAAATAAAGCCCTTTTTGGGGGACACTGCGGTGCTGTTCATATTGCCGCTCGCCGTAAAATCTTGTTTGGCGGTGTTGATGTAGTTTTACATCTCACAAGGCTGATCGTTAGCCAAAAACGCGCTTGAAGATCGTATCGACATGTTTGGTGTGATAGCTGAGGTCGAATTTTTTTTCGATTTCGGTGGGGGAGAGTGCATCGGTGACTTCGGGATCGGCTAGAAGTTCCGTTTTGAAATCGGCGCCATGTTCCCAAACCTTCATCGCGTTGCGTTGCACAAGACGGTAGCTATCTTCGCGGCTGATGCCTGCTTGCGTAAGGGCCAGCAAAACTCGTTGCGACATGATGAGGCCGCGGAATTTATTAATATTATTTAGCATGTTGTCTGGGTAGATCACCAATTTTTCGATTACTCCGGCAAGACGGTGCAGGGCAAAATCGAGGGTGATGGTGGTGTCAGGGCCGATGGCGCGTTCGACCGACGAGTGGCTGATGTCGCGTTCGTGCCAGAGCGCTACGTTCTCCATCGCAGGGACAACCGACATGCGGACAAGGCGCGCGAGGCCGGTCAGGTTTTCGGTTAACACAGGATTGCGCTTGTGCGGCATAGCAGAGCTGCCCTTTTGGCCGGGCGAGAAGAATTCCTCTGCTTCAAGCACTTCGGTGCGCTGCATGTGGCGGATTTCGATGGCGATGTTTTCAATGCTTGAGGCGATGACGCTAAGCGTAGCAAAAAACATGGCGTGACGATCGCGGGGGATTATTTGCGTGCTAATTGGCTCGGGTGTCAGGCCAAGCTGGACGCAGACATGTTCTTCGACTCTTGGATCAATGTTGGCAAAAGTTCCGACCGCGCCGCTGATAGCCCCTGTCGCTATTTCTGTGCGGGCGTTCACTAGGCGGGCACGGTTGCGCTGCATTTCGGCATAAAAGCGGGCGAAGGTCAGACCCATCGTTGTGGGTTCGGCATGGATGCCGTGGCTGCGGCCTATGCGGACGGTATCCTTGTGTTCGAAGGCGCGGGTCTTAAGTGCTGTAAGGACGCGGTCGAGACCGCTGAGCAGCAGGTCGCTGGCGCGGACGAGCTGGATATTTAGTGTAGTGTCGAGCACGTCGGACGAGGTCATGCCCTGGTGCACAAAGCGGGCGATGTCAGTGCCGATGATTTCGGAGAGATGTGTAAGGAAGGCGATTACGTCATGCTTGGTGACAGCTTCGATTTCCTCAATGCGGGCGACGTCGAAGGTAGTATCCTTGGCCTTCCAGATGGCGGCGGCATTTTCTTTCGGGATCACGCCGATTGCGGCTTGTGCGTCGCAGGCATGGGCTTCAATCTCGAACCAGATGCGGAATTTGGTTTCTGGTGACCAGAGGGCGACCATTTCGGGACGGGAATAGCGGGGGATCATCGGTAGCGCCTTCCTTGACTAGGATTGGCTGCGCCATAGACAACAACGCTGCCCAAGGCAAGGTAGGCTTGGCTTTCAACATGCAGACTTGTGTCTTAGATGGAGGTTTAGTCATTCGTTTGCAGGTTGAAACGGCCAAGGTTTTGGGACGGGCGGTCATGCGAAGTCGTTTTTGCGGATTTGGGCATGATAGAGGGTCGCTGTCAAAGTAGAGTGCCCAAAATTTCGGCAGTGGCGTGGCTATGTGCCAATCTTTTCGATTTCATAGGGCGTGGACTGGTAAATTTCATTTATCCAGTTGCCATATAGAAGATGGGCATGGCTTTTCCAGTGATTGAGCGGAGGCATCGCAGGATTATCATCGGGATAATAATTGGCTGGAACGTTGATCGGCGTGCCGTTTGCAATGTCGCGCTCATATTCTTGTTTTAGCGTGTCGCTGTCATATTCGAAGTGGTTAAAGATGTAGAGAGCGCGGTGCGCTGGGTCTTCGACCAAGCAGGGGCCGACCTCTTTGGAGCCGAGCAAGGTGTGTAGGCCGGGACGAGCATTAATCTCGTCTTGTCGCATTTCGGTCCAGCGGCTGACGGGGATGACAAAATCATCGGAAAATCCGCGCAAAAAGGGTGAGGTCGGACAGAGGTTGCGATGGTGAAAGCAGCCGAAAGCTTTAGCCAAAAGCATGTGCTTTTCGACGCCGTGAAAGTGGTTGATCATCGCCATGCCGCACCAGCATACGCCGAAAGTGGAGTGTACGTTGGTTTGGGTCCAGTCCATTACTTGTTTTAGTTCGGACCAGTAGGTGACCTCGCAAAATGGCAGGTGTTCGATGGGAGCGCCGGTGATGATGAGGCCGTCGAACTTTTCATCAACCACGTCTTGAAACGGGCGGTAAAAGGTTTCCATGTGCTCGGCGGCTGTGTTTCGCGTATGATGCTCGGTCATGCGGATCAGCCGCAGGTCGATCTGCAAAGGTGTGGCTCCGATTAGACGGGCAAATTGGTTCTCTGTCTGGATTTTTTTTGGCATTAGGTTCAGTAGGCCAATCCGCAGTGGGCGGATATCCTGACGGGTGGCTCGCTCGGGCGACATGACCGAGACACCTTCGTTCCTGAGAACGTCATAGGCGGGTAAAGTCTCGGGCAGGGTAATGGGCATGATGGTCCTAAATGGCTGGTGGGCGACGTATTTATGCGGAGGCGTTGGTCCGATCAAGGGCGGCTGCAATCAGGTCATGAAAGCCTGTGGCATCCTTTACGCTGGCAACCTCTTCGGCGGTGACGGTAAGGCCCCACTTGGCCATCGCGGCATAACGGGGTTGGCGGTGTTCTAGGAGGCGGGCATAACCGAAGCGAAGAAAAGCATCAGGGTCGATGGTGGCTTCATCTTTGCCGTCCTTATATTCAGCCCATAGTTCGCGTAGGAAATCGGGCTGGTAATACATCGGCTTCGGCGCGCGGTCGAAGCGACGCTTTAGTTCCTCGCGATGGGCCTCGGAGCCGTAGATCCAGACTAGAAGTAGTTTGTCAGAAAGCGCCTTCATAACTGGATCAGCAGGGTTGGCGGCATCAACCACTTCGCAGATTGAACCGCCTGAATCGCAGACGAAGTTAGGATAACCGTATATGTTATGGGCGCGCTCAATGAAGCGCAGCGTGTCGAATAGAGCACTGATCTCAGCATCGCGGTGCTGGGATTGACGTTTGCAATATTCGGCAAAAGGAATGCCGCCACGCGCGGGATTGCCCGGCTTTCCGAGGTATGAGGAGAGCGGTGTAAGGTTGTTAAAGGTGATGTTTGAGGCGATGTAGACTGAGTCTGTCATTAGAAGTTCGCGTAGAAGCGGAACATTCATCGCTTCGCGTTTGAAGTTGTCTGCGATGAACTCGCCCATGTAGCGGGTGCCGATGCGGTAATCGATGGAATAGTGAAACCAGTCTCCCGCATCGCGTAGCAGGTTTGAAAGGCGCGTCTTGCCAAGGCCAGACATCCCAAACAACAGTACGTGTTTTTTCGGGGCCTTTAGGAATTCCGAGCCGCTTTTGTAGATCATGACCTGCCCTTTTTGCCATACGGGGCGGTGATAGCGTAGGCGTGCGGAGAATTCACGTAGAAAAAAAAGACCTCGTTGGTTGAGGTGAGGTCTTGGTGCGGTCAGAATAGATTAACCGACACTTATGCCGATGCGGTGTATGTTGTGTCGCCAAGACCGGGGATTATGCGAAAGTTTTGTTTTGGGTCATTCTAGTTCAATCGTTCCCGGGGGCTTTGATGTGCAATCGTAGAAGACGCGGTTGACGCCTCGTACTTCGTTGATGATGCGGGTAGCAGTTTCACTGAGAAAATCGTGGGTGAAGGGGTAGTAATCGGCCGTCATGCCGTCGACCGAGGTGACAGCGCGGAGAGCGAGCGCGTAGTCATAGGTACGCCCGTCGCCCATCACGCCCACTGTCTTCATTGGTAAGATCGCAGCAAAGGCTTGCCAGATCTCGTCGTAAAGCCTGTGTTTACGGATTTGGTCAATATATACTGCATCGGCGCGACGCAGAATATCGAGTTTTTCGCGCGTGATTTCGCCTGGGCAGCGGATGGCAAGGCCAGGGCCGGGGAAGGGATGGCGGCCGATGAAGTGGGCCGGCAGGCCAAGTTCGCGGCCCAAGGCGCGGACTTCATCCTTAAAAAGTTCGCGCAGGGGTTCGACGAGCCTCATGCCCATTTTCTCTGGAAGGCCGCCAACGTTGTGGTGAGATTTGATTGTGACAGATGGGCCGCCAGAGAAGCTGACACTTTCGATCACATCGGGATAGAGCGTACCTTGAGCAAGGAATTTTGCGCCCCCGATGGATTTTGCGTGTTTTTCGAAAACCTCAATGAAGAGGCGGCCGATTGTCTTGCGCTTTACCTCGGGGTCCGAGACTCCTTCTAGAGCATTAAGAAAAAGATCGGATTCGTCGGCGTGGATCAGTGGGATTTTGTAGGTGTCGCGGAACATCGAAACGACCTGTTCGGCCTCGCCAAGGCGCAGAAGGCCGTTGTCTACGAAGACACAGGTAAGCTGGTCGCCAATCGCTTCATGGATTAGTATAGCGGCAACGGAGCTATCGACGCCGCCGGAGAGGCCGCATATGACTTTTTCGGCGCCGACCTGTTCACGGATATTGCAAATTGCCTTCTCGCGGTAGGCACCCATCGTCCAGTCGCCTTGGAATCCCGCCAGCTTGACGAAGTTTTCGTAAAGCTTGGCACCCTTGGGCGTGTGGTGTACCTCAGGGTGAAACTGGACGGCATAGAAGTGGCGCTTATTATCCGCTGTGATCGCAAAAGGCGCGTTGTGCGAGGTGCCAAGAACACGAAAACCCGGAGCGATTTCAGATACATGGTCTCCGTGGCTCATCCAGACTTGTTCGTTACCATCCTCAAACCAGCCTGACAGTATGGGATCGCGATCTTCGGTGGGAGCAACATAGGCGCGCCCGAATTCGGCGGTGCCGTGGCCGCGTTCAACTTTGCCACCCAAGCAATGCATCATGACTTGTTGGCCATAGCAAATACCAAGGATCGGTACGCCCATGTCGAAGACAACTTTGGGTGGCATCGGAGCGCCATCGGTAAATACGGAAGCTGGGCCGCCTGAAAAGATCACTGCTTTTGGGGCGAAGGCCCTAAGGAAAGCGTCATCCACTTTGTTGAAGGGATGGATTTCGCAATAGACGTTCAGCTCGCGTAGACGACGGGCGATGAGCTGCGTCACCTGGCTGCCGAAGTCGATGATGATGAGGCGATCATGGGCGATTTTTGTCATGCGTCCGCATAGGACGAAGTCGCGAAATCTTCAAGGGGCCGCCATTTGGTCTAGGCGAAGACATGACGATGGGCGATATGAATGTTGTATGTGCAGCCGGTACCGGGGGTCGTTTGGCGCTGGGACAGCACGGTCTGAAAAGATCGTACTACGTATTATCTTGGAGTTGTTTAAGCAGCATCATTATGAAAGCTATGGGGCGATTGAGCCGCTTTTTTGTTAAGAGAAGCTCTTGATTATAATGCCGATAGACAGAATGGCCAACCAGCAGGCAGCGCCTCTGCGTAGTGTCAAGGGAAGGCCCGCGCTGTGGCGTAAGGGGCTATAGCTTCCAAGTGCAGTCCAGACCAGTGCTGCAATGATTACTAAACCTGCGAAGAGCGGGATGCTGATGTAGGGCATGGTTCCAGGAAGCAGGACTAGGCCAAAAATTAGAGCCTTGGGGTTTAGTAGAGTGGTTGTGATGATCTCACGTCTTGTGACGAGTGGTGTGTTCTTAATTTTGTAGGTCCTACGCCAGAGGCGCAAGGCGAGTACCAGTACCCAGAGACTCGAGATCAAGGCGATGATGGGGCGCAGGGTGTTGAGAAATTGTGTCGCGAAATTTGCCAGCAGAAAAAGCGCGACTACGCTGAAAAGATATGCAGCAAGTGCCAGCGGGATCAGTCGTAGAGTGGCGCGAAAGCCGCGATCTGCGCCTGAAAGCAGCATTAGCGTGTTTGTCGGACCAGGCGTCAACAATAGGATGAGGGTGGCGATGGCGAGTTCGTGGGTGGGCATGGTAGGCTTTCTGCCAAACAGGGTTAGTGTGGCGAGTAAATTGATCGGATGGAATGATTCAGATCAATTCTCATTTTTCTGCTTTGCATCAAATTTGAACGCAAGAGCGGGTTAGGTTGCGCGGCTGCGGGAAAGGGTTTATCCGGTTTTTAAGATCGGCCTTTTCCATGTTCGTAGCTTTCGATGGCGGGCAGGGCAGGCCGCGATCAGGAGAACAGCCCGTGCGTGACCTTAAATTGCCCGATCAGCGTCATCCAGAAAAGGCGCATCGTCCTGATAATGAGCAGCCGAAGAAACCTGCTTGGATTAGGGTTAAGTCACCTACTTCTGAAGGTTATAAGAAGACCCGCGATATTCTGCGCGATAAGAAACTAGTTACAGTTTGTGAAGAAGCCGGTTGTCCGAACGTCGGAGAATGCTGGTCGCATGGTCACGCCACCATGATGATTATGGGGGAGATTTGCACGCGGGGTTGCACTTTTTGCAACGTGGCGACCGGCAAGCCACAGACGCTTGATGCTTTTGAGCCGGGACGCGTGGCACATGCGGTCGCCGAACTTGGGCTTAACCATGTGGTTGTGACCAGCGTTGATCGCGACGATTTGATTGACGGCGGTGCCGAGCATTTTGCCCAGACAATCCGCGCGATACGTCAACGCTCCCCCAACACGAC
>JADZAO010000024.1 GCA_020852535.1 Paracoccaceae bacterium
ACAATACCAAAATAGCGCATCTCGCCACCACAGCGTGCCATTATCGCCGCCCACAGGCCGTAACGATCAAAATACACCTCACGGTAGGTGAAATATACCTTACCGGTATCAATATAATTCTTCTTCAGGTCCTTCCAAATTGTCTTATGAGCATCCGCGCAATGCGGGCAGGTGAAAGACGCGTATTCGATGATTTTCACCTTAGCCGCCGGATCTCCGATCGAGAAGTCCTGCACCTCAACAGCCGCCGCATCAGAAGCGGGGGCGTTGGTTTCTTGCGCAGAGGCAAGCATAGGGGTCAAGGCGAATGCCAGAACGGCAGCAAGAGTTTTTAGCATGTTGTTAGAACCTTTTTTTATGTCTTGCGACGAGTTAAGATATTTTGGGCAAGAGCTTCAAGAGCCGCCCGTAAGCCTGTATCGGCAATGGCTGCCGCCATTTCCGATGCTACTGCCTTAACGGCAGGATCGACGACTTTTTCCACCTTGGACGCGGGCACAAACTCAACCCGACCCTCGGCAAACCCCACAGAGGCGGTCTGCGTCAAGTTAATCTTCGAAATCATGGAATAGCCGTAAACCGCGTTCACCTTCTCAATGAGATGCGGTACCTGCATCTGCACCATCGGCGCATGGGCCGACGACACCAGCACAGTCAGCGTAGCCCCTAATCCATCACGGCCATAGCCGATCTTCACGGGCCGTGTACTGCCTGCCAGTTCCTCGCCCACCACCTCGGGCCAATGCGTCAGCAGACGCATCACAGCAAAACCACGCTTTTCTCCGATCGCCAATATAGGGGCCTTCACCAACCCGAAGGTCGGCTCGAACCCGCACATCCGGCGCGATGAGTGCTCAAGGTTTGGTACTTTGATCATCTGGTTCTTTCGGCGTTACCCGTTATTCTATGCCGCAAGCACAGTCGGCTGCAAATACCAACCTATAACAGGCCATAAACAATGCGTGACGTTGCCGAAACAGAAAACCTCTCGGCGATCCTGCTTGCATGGTATGATCGAAACGCTCGCATCATGCCTTGGCGCACGCCCCCCGCCGACCGCCTTGCCGGAGTAAAACCCGACCCATACCGCGTCTGGCTATCTGAAGTAATGCTACAACAAACCACCGTCGCCACTGTACATGACTACTTCCGACGCTTTACCACCCGCTGGCCCAGCGTGACAGATCTCGCCAATGCTACAGACACCGATGTCATGGCAGAATGGGCGGGTCTTGGCTATTACGCCCGCGCCCGCAACCTACTGGCCTGCGCCCGCGCCGTGGTCCGCGACCATGCGGGTAACTTCCCGACAACCTGCGATATGCTCCTCAGCCTACCGGGCATCGGTCCCTACACCGCCGCTGCCATAGCTGCCATAGCTTATGACAAACCCGCCACCGTAGTCGACGGCAACGTAGAACGCGTCATCTCGCGTCTGCGACTCATCACCGAACCGCTACCTGCATCAAAACCCAAACTCACCCGCCTCGCCGCCGGACTAACGCCCGCCAAACGCGCCGGAGATTACGCACAGGCCATCATGGATCTCGGCGCCACCATCTGCACCCCGCGCCGCCCCGCCTGCGACATCTGCCCATGGCGAGATCCCTGTAGCGCCCGCGCTAAAGGCGTCCAAACCGACCTTCCCCGCAAACTGCCAAAAACCATCAAACCAGTCCGCACAGGTACTATCTGGATCGCTCGCAACGACACAGGCGCATGGCTTGTGGAGCGCCGTCCCGATCGCGGCCTTCTCGGCGGCATGCTCGGCTTCCCAGGCACCCCATGGGACGGTGAAGGCGGACACGCGCCCGCCACCGCCGACTGGCAAACCCTTGGCGAGGTACGCCACACCTTCACTCATTTTCACCTAATCCTTACCGTGCAGGCGGCCATCCTACCCGCGCTCAACCCGGAACGCGGGTACTTTTTGTCCCAGGCCGATTTTCATCCGACCGACCTGCCCACCGTCATGCGCAAAGCTTATAACGTTGCATCCAACTTTTTCGTCGACCACTGACCAGCCAAGTCATACTGTCATTCATTTTAATGAATGACAGTGTCAGCGATGGGAATAAACGCAATCTATCTTGAGTCTGTCTTGCAAAGGCGGGTTGCTAGATTTCTGTATTATTTATTTTTTAGTCAAAAATACCCAAATCCCTCTGCACCGACCACCGCTCCATAACCAAGATTCCCACCCGGATATTTTGGGCCAATCCGTGCCCGAATAACATTCAAGCAAACATGGGATAGAGCGAAGACAACCGCCAAAACCTAAAACACCCTAGCCTACAAGAAAATCGCAACGCCGATAAATTCCACAACGAGCAAAACAGGAACGAAAAAGACCCCGCCATGAAACATGGCGGGGAGTGGCGCCGCAGGCGGACTGCGGCACTGGCGTTCGAAAACCGTTTAGGAATCAGTGGCGGCGACCACCATGATCCGCCTCCATCTCAGAACGGATCTGCTGACGAAGAATGTCGATCGGAATCATCTTTCCATCTCGCTTAAAATGCCAGTAGGTCCAACCGTTGCAGCTCGGGGCGCCTTCATAATGCGCACTAACCTGATGAATCGATCCTTTCACGTCATTTCCAACAAGCGTACCATCGGCACGGACTTTAGCTTTAAAGCGATTACCGATCGAAAAAAGTTCTTCCCCCGGTCGCAACATCCCGCGCTCCACCACCTGCCCAAAAGGCACACGCAACTCGGCCCGCTTGGATCCAGTAATTTCCAACGCCGAGGCATCAAACTTACGCACCCGCGAAATCCGCTCTGCTGCAGCCTTGCGATAAGCCTCTTCTCGCTCAATCCCTATGAAATCGCGGCCCAGCATCTTAGCCACAGCCCCCGTAGTTCCGGTGCCAAAAAACGGATCCAACACCACATCGCCCGGATTGGTCGTGGCCAGCAACACACGATGCAGCAAGGCTTCCGGCTTTTGCGTAGGATGCGCCTTGTCACCATTTTTGTCCTTTAAGCGCTCGTGCCCCGTACACAGCGGAATAACCCAGTCCGACCGCATCTGCACACCGTCGTTCAATTCCTTCAGCGCTTCGTAATTGAAAGTATATTTTGCCCCCTCATCGCGACTAGCCCAAATCAGCGTCTCATGCGCATTAGTCAAACGCTTGCCCTTAAAGTTTGGCATCGGGTTCGACTTGCGCCAAATCACATCGTTCAGCACCCAAAAACCTGCATCCTGCAAAGCCGAACCAACGCGGAAAATATTGTGATAGCTACCAATCACCCAAATCGCGCCATTCGGCTTCAACAGTCGCCGCGCCGCAGACAACCACTTGCGGGTGAAATCATCGTAGATCGCAAAACTAGAAAACTGGTCCCAATGGTCATTGACCGCATCAACCTTAGAATTATCTGGCCGATGCAGATCACCCTTCAATTGCAAGTTATACGGAGGATCGGCAAAGATCAGGTCTACACTCCCCGCAGGCAGCGCATTCATCAGGTCGATGCAGTCGCCGGATAATATCTGATTAAGCGGAAGCGAAACCACCTCTGCTGTTTTGCTCTTAGTCATGTCAGCCCCAAAATGATCGGCTCTTTTGGCCGTCTTATTGAGACCCAAAATGATTCATCGCCGACTCACCGTCAAATTCTTTTTTGAATCAATTGCTTATAGATACATCTTGATACAAGATGTTGTGGACGGGCCGAAACGAACGTCTATGATATGGGGTAACACCAAGATTTAGCAGCGCATCCATGTGATACTTTGTCGGATAACCTGCGTTATGTTCCCAACCATAGCCGGGATACTGTTGCGCCAAATCCACCATGATACGATCCCGAGACACTTTTGCCACTATCGACGCCGCCGAAATCGACACACAAAGCGCATCACCTTTAATAATCGCTTCGGCCCCGCAGAAAAGACCGGGCGGAATCATATTGCCATCGATCAAAGCATGATCAACCTGACACGCCAATCCCCGCAATGCCCGCTCCATCGCCAGATGACTTGCCCGCAAGATATTAATGGCATCGATTTCTTCGACCGTAGCATGGGCCACACAAACCTCAGCCTCTTCCATAATCTCTGCAAACAAATCCTCGCGGCGCGTCTGCGTCAGAATCTTCGAATCGTTCAGGCCCTTGGGAATTCTGTCGCGGCACAGAATCACTGCCGCAGCCGTAACCGGCCCTGCCAACGGCCCACGCCCAACCTCGTCAACACCCGCCACAACAAAAAATCCCCGCCCGTAGGCAGCGGTCTCATAAGCAAAATCGGGAAGGTAAGTGGGTTTCATACATCATAATTAGCGCAAGACGCAGACTAGAAAAAAGCCCAATACCACTCTCCACTTTAAAAACCAAACCATGGCGAGGGTCTCTTTGCCCCGCAATTTGATGCCACAAATCACAGACAGTATCAGGACTTTCGCAATTTCTGCATGAGAAATCGTCGCGGAATTTGCGTCAAATCCCGCCGTCACACCCCAACATCTTGGGGATGAATCAGACGACATGCCTATATAACGTAGCTCGGCGATTGACTCAGGCCCGGTCTAGTCAGACTATACGCGCATAGGAATCAAGAGGCGTACTTTGCGTTTCACCCGTCTGCGGCTCAACGGCTTCAAAAGCTTCGTCGACCCCACGGATCTTGTGATCCACGAGGGGCTGACCGGTGTTGTCGGTCCCAATGGCTGCGGGAAATCAAACCTACTAGAAGCCTTACGCTGGGTCATGGGAGAAAACCGTCCCACCGCCATGCGTGGCGGGGAAATGGAAGATGTAATCTTTGCCGGTGCCGCCACACGCAGTGCCCGCCATTTTGCAGAAGTGGCACTGGTAATTGACAATCAAGACCGTCTCGCATCGTCTGGCTTTAACGAAACCGATCAGATCGAAATCATCCGCCGCATAACCCGCGATGCCGGATCGGCTTATAAGCTCAACGCCAAAGACGTTCGAGCCCGCGATGTACAAATGCTCTTTGCCGATGCCTCAACCGGCTCGCACAGCCCCGCCCTTGTCCGACAAGGGCAGATTTCGGAACTAATCAACGCCAAGCCAAAGGCACGGCGGCTTATCTTAGAAGAGGCAGCAGGGATTTCTGGCCTATACGCTCGTCGGCATGAGGCGGAACTGAAACTGCAAGGGGCCGAACAGAACCTAACCCGCGTCGATGACGTACTAGAAGCGCTCGCCCAGCAGCTTTCCACCCTTACCCGCCAAGCAAAACAAACCGCCCGCTATCGCGAAATTGGCGAGGACTTACGCCGCGCCGAAGGAATGTTGCTCTATCGCCGCTGGCGCGAAGCGGAAACAGCACAGCTGGAAGCGGAAGGCGCGTTGCGCGAACGTCTAATCGCTGCGTCCCAAGCGGAAGCCACAGCACTCACTGCGAGCAAAACACGTGAAAAACAAGAGGAGTTACTTCCCGCAAAGCGCGAAAACGAGACGATTGCATCCGCTGTGCTGCAACGCCTGATCGTGCAGCGCGATACGTTAAACGATCAAGAGACCCGCGCTCGCCAGATGATCGAAACCCTAGGTGGACGAATCGACCAGCTGATAAGCGATATAGAGCGCGAAACGGCTTTAAACCGAGATGCGGGCGATACTATAGGTCGCCTCGATTACGAAATAGAGCAACTTACCCACGCCCATGACGGGTACGAAGAACGCCTTGCTAAAACCGCCGAAGTGGCGCGAGAGGCAGGAGTATTGCTATCCGACCGAGAAACGCTGTTGGCACAAGCCACTGAAGATTCCGCACAGCTGGCCGCCCGCCACCAATCGGCAAAGCGCATGTTGTCAGATACGCAGTCGACCTTCGAACGCGCCGAAGGGCAGGCGCTTGCCGCACGCGAAACCGTCAAAAGCGCAACCGAGGCTTTAACCCGTTCCATCGAAGCCTATAACACGGCAAGCAAAGCGCAAGAAACCGCAGCCGAACTCGCCAAACACGCCGAAAAAACACTGGCCGATGCCGAAGTTTCTCGTGCCGATATCCAAGCGCGCGAGGCAAAAGCCCACGCTACCCGCTCGTCAGCCGAAGGCGAGGCCAACGCGCTGCGGGCAGAAGTTGCGGCATTGGCTCGGCTGGTCGACCGCGAGACACAGGCCGGATCGCAATTGCTCGACCGACTAACAGTGAACCCGGGTTACGAAAAAGCGCTAGGAACTGCACTGGCCGATGACCTGCGAGCCCCCGAAATCGACGCCACCGCCCCTTCCGGCTGGGCCGCGCTTGCGCCCTATCCCAATCCACAACCGCTGCCTGCCGGGGCAACGCCGATATCCGAGCATGTCACAGCCCCTGACGTGCTGGCCCGCCGCCTGTCTCAAATCGGACTAGTACCCCGCGATCAGGGCATGGCCTTGCAACCAGCGCTGCGCCCCGGCCAGCGGCTCGTCAGTGCCGAAGGCGACCTGTGGCGCTGGGACGGGTTCCGTGTGGGCGCCAAAGACGCGCCCTCGGCTGCAGCACTACGTCTGCAACAACTCAATCATCTTGTACAATTAAAGCGTGACCTCGAAGAAGTTGCCGCCCGTGCAGATGATGCAAAGCAAGCGCATGAATTACTGCAAGCCCGCCTTGCCGATCTTACCCACGCCGACCAAATGGCCCGCGATGCCCGCCGCGATGCAGACCAACACATGACCGAGGCCAACCGCGCCGCTAGCCTCGCGGAGGCCGATCGATCGATCGCCACCGGAAAGCTAGAAGCCGCAACCCTCGCCCTGTCGCGCTACGAAGACGAAGCGATTTCTGCCCGCTCGCGCCTGTGCGAAGCCGAAGCACAAGCGGCCGAACTGCCAAACCTCGACGCCGCACGTGAGACAGTCGAAGCTGCCCGTGTGGCGGTGGAAGCAGCACGTCTGACCATGCTAACCCGTCGTTCCGCCCATGACGAACTCCGCCGCGAGGGCGAAGCGCGGGTGCATCGCCGTCAGGAAGCGGTCAAGGAATTGTCAGACTGGAAGCACCGTTTAGAAACCGCTGAACAACGCATCGCCGAATTAACCGAGCGCAAAACGCAAACCGAGGAGGAATTGGCAAAAGCCAACGCCAGTCCCGAAGAAATTGCCATCAAATGTCAGGAACTGGCCGAAGCCATAGAGGCCGCCGAAGCACGCCGCCGCGCCGCCGCCGACACTCTGGCGGAGGCGGAAATGGCTCTTCGCACAACACAGGAGGCCGAGCGCGAAGCCGAACGTATAGCAGGCGAAGCACGCGAAGCACGCGCGCGCGCCGAAGCCCGTTCCGATGCCGCTCGCGAGACAGTCACCTATGCCGCCCAACGAATCTTCGAAGAAACCGAGACAACCCCCGACCAGCTTTTATCAACGCTGGCAGTAGACCCCGACAAAATGCCCGATGCCCAAACGCTAGAAACCAAGGTGAACCGTCTAAAACATCAGCGCGAAGCCCTAGGCGCAGTCAACCTGCGAGCCGAAGAAGATGCCAAGGCGGTGTCACAAGAACATGAAACGCTGGCGGGCGAGAAAACCGATCTAGAAGAAGCAATCAAAAAACTAAGATCCGGCATCGCGGGGCTCAATAAGGAAGGGCGCGAAAGGCTGCTGACTGCCTTCGAACAGGTCAATGCCAACTTCTCGACCCTATTCACACACCTTTTCGGCGGTGGCGAAGCACGTCTAGTAATGGTCGAATCTGACGATCCGCTAGAAGCAGGACTTGAAATCATGTGCCAACCACCCGGCAAAAAACTAGCCACGCTATCACTGCTCTCAGGCGGAGAGCAGACCCTGACCGCACTTGCTCTGATCTTCGGCGTCTTTCTTGCCAACCCCGCGCCGATCTGCGTGCTCGACGAGGTCGATGCACCCTTGGATGATGCCAACGTGACGCGCTTTTGCGACATGCTAGATGAAATGACCCGCCGCACCAACACGCGCTTCCTCGTCATCACACACCATGCCGTCACGATGGCGCGGATGGACCGTCTGTTTGGCGTAACGATGCAAGAACAGGGCGTCAGCCAACTTGTTTCAGTTGATCTAAAAAAAGCTGCGGCTCTTGTCGCGTAACTCTAGAAAAACTGTTAATTATGCACCCCACCGCACAGGGGAAACGCCAAGTAGATCAGAAAAACGCGATAAACAACGCAAACGCTAACATCCCACCCCATGCCCGCCAGAGCGCTCTGCAGGCCGCATCAATATTATCCGGCCCTGCATCCCGCCGCCCCTCGCCCCAAATCCACGGAAAATCGCGCATTTCGCCATGATAGGATCGCGGCCCCGATAGTGCCACGCCCAACACAAGAGCCATCGCTGCTTCAGGCCATCCGGCATTGGGCGACCGATGCAAAGGCGCATCACGCAGAATCGGGCGAAAGTCAAAATAACCGTGGGTCACAGCGATCAACAGTGCCGTCAGACGAGCAGGAATCAGGTTCAGCAGGTCATCAAACCGCGCTGCTGCCCAGCCAAACTCCTCATATTGCGGCGTACGGTGACCAATCATAGAATCCGCAGTATTGGCAATCTTGTAAAGAACCAGCGTAGGCAAGCCGCCAACCAAAAACCAAAAAGCAGGTGCAATCACCCCGTCCGACAAGTTTTCTGCGGCACTCTCGATCGCAGCCCGAGACACGCCTGCCTCGTCCAGCGCGGCCACATCACGCCCGACAATCCTCGACACAGCGCTACGCCCCCCGGAAAGAGACAGGCGCAGAGCATCACCCACAGCCTGCACATGCTGCACCAGAGATCGCTGGGCGAACAAAATCGCCGCTATAATAATTTCCAACACACCACCATCGGGCACGACATGGATCACCCATCCCAGCGCCAGCGCACCCAAACCCAGCACGATCATGGCCGCCACACCCTTCAGCCGCTGCTGAGTTCCGTGGTTCAATCGCGCCTCGGCAAAGCCCACAACTCGCCCCATCAATACAACAGGGTGTAAAAAGCGGTTCCACAGCCATTTTGGCTCGCCGAAGACAGCATCAAGCAACAGCGCAAAGACCAAGAACACAGCACTCATAGCGCAGCTTCCAACCGATCCCAGCCCGCACCATCCGGCAGCCCAAAGCGTAGCCAGCGCTGCGAATAGGGGAACAAACGACCAAGAATACGATACCGCGCAAGACGCTCCTGCCAAGCGGCCGCATCACCCACATCATAAAGTCGGAACAACGTGGTCCCGCCTACGACCTCTGCCCCCGCCCGCTGCATCAACAAATCCAGCCGCGCCGCATCTGCAACAAGCCGCAGCCGCGTCTCATCTGCCCAAACCCGATCTGCCAAAGCGGTCGCTCCAACCCGCAACGCAGGCCCGGACACGGCCCAAGGCCCAACCATCGCCGCCAAACGCTCCACCAACGCAGAATCACCAATGGCAAAACCAAGCCGCATACCGGCTAACCCCCAGAACTTCCCAAAACTTTTTAGCACAAGCACCCCAGCTTGATCCGCCAGCGCAATCTGACTTTCATCGGGACAAACATCACAAAAACTCTCATCTATCACCCGCAGAGTGGCCTCCGGCACAGGCTGCAAGCGTCCATCGGGGTTATTTGGATGCACCACGACCACCGCATCCGGCGAACCTTCGCCCACCTCCCAACCATAGGTACGAAAGGCGCGCCCGTACTCGTTATAGGTTGGCCCTATAATTGCCACCCGCCCCGCAGATACCAATGTCGGTATCAATGCAATCAACGCCGAAGCCCCGGAAGCAGCCAAAACTGCCGCGCTCTCCGGCACATGCCAAAAGTCCCGCGCTGCGCCCTCCAGCGCCGCAAAAGCCCCGGCATCTGGCAACGCCGTCCAAACATCGTCGTCAAAGGCTGGCACCGGATAGGGCCGCGGGTTGATGCCGGTCGATAGGTCCAACCAGTCGCTACGCACCCCACCCCAGCGTTTTACCGCCGCGTCGACACCACCGCCGTGATCCATCGCATCCACGATTCGCGCCACCCCTATCCCTTACCCGCCAGAAACCCGATCCCACCCCCACTGTCCACGCCCCAGCACAGTAGGAGTGCGGTTTTTGAGTGAGGAAATATTATATTAATTATATGATTTAGAATGGTATTTATTCACAAATCGATTTTTTGTGTAAGGCTTTCCCACAGATAGTTAGACGCGCCTAAGTCCATATTTTGTCTTTCGCAAAACTCCTCTCCTCTATCCGAAAATTATCGCTGATTAATCTGCACCTAAGCCCCGCTGCCGGTTGCTTCAATGCTGTCAGACCGAGCTATACCATGTCGCCTTGCCACTACCGTGCTGGACAAGATGCCTAGCCGATACCAGCATCTGCAAATGCTTCTTCACCGTGTTGCGGTTTGCACCGGTCACACCGACGACTTGGGCATTAGTGATCCGCCCATGCGCTTTTGCTAGCTCAAGAATTTGAACTGCGCCTTCAGGCAACCGCTCCACCATCAACCGCTCGCGGGCGATCTTCACCTCAAGGCGGGAGTTTTGCTGCCTGAGTGACTGGAAAAAATAGACAATCCACGGCGGCTCCCATACCGGCGCTTGGCTACGGATTGTCCCCTGCGTCCGGCGCAGCCCCAAATAATAACCTTCCTTGTTCGCCTCAATCACGCTTTCAAGCGACAAATACGGGACATAGGCATAGCCGCTGCGCAACAGCAGCAAGGTAGTCAGCACCCGCGACAGGCGACCATTACCATCCTGAAACGGATGGATTTCAAGAAAGACAACGACGAAGATCGCGGTGACAAGCAGCGGGTGAAGCTGCTTTTGAACGAGCGCATCATTCACCCATTCGCCCAGCCCCGCCATCAATCGCGGTGTATCGAACGGCAAAGCCGTCTCGAACACAACGCCAATTTCTTTACCCTCGACGTCAAAGGCGCTGACATGGTTGGTGTTGGTTTTGTAGCCGCCGCGATGCCACGCATCCTTGCTGCTGTGAACCAATAAGTCGCGGTGCAGTTGCTTGATATGGTTTTCAGTCAGAGCAACTGCCTCGAATGAAGCAAAGATCGTTTCCATCACTTCGGCGTATCCCGCCACTTCCTGCTCGTCGCGGATGGCAAAGTGCCGCACTTCAATGTTGGAAAGCAGCCGCTCGACCTCACTGTCCGACAGCTTGCTCCCCTCAATCCGGGTCGAAGAGCCAATACTTTCAATCGTCGCCACGCGCCGCAGCGCCGAAAGACGATCAGGCGCAAGCATTTCAAGCGCGCGCCATGCGCCTTTGAACTCGTCGGTTTAGGCGATGAGCGAGAGCATTTGCGGCGTAATTATAAGCGATGCTACATGGATGGACATATCCACATCTATACCCATAAGCACAACCGCAGCCATAAGCCGACCCATAACACGGTCGATGGAGGTCTATATTAAATTTTGGAAAGGCGCGGGACGACCGCTGACAAGGAAATGATGGACGTGGCCGCCGATTCAAAAAGCTGAAAGCGATCAATCACGCTCTCAAACTCTTGCACATCGAAAACCATTACCTTTGCCCAAAAACAATCCTTCCCGGTCACGCGATCCGCTTCAACGACCTCTGGTGTGTCGATCAGCATTTGCGCGACTCTCTTTACTTCACTATGCATGATGCGCATTCGAACATGAGTGGCGATGCTGTGGCACACACAATTAAGACTTCGGCCCAATCCTGCCGTTGTCATTTTTCTAAAACCGAGATGCGAGGCCCTGTTTGCATGAGGTAAAGGCAAGAATGCTAGAATTTCTGCCAAAAAAAATTGCAAAGGACACAACTATCGGAGATCTGCAAAGGCCCGCTGCATCCGCGTTACAGCTTCGACCACAATGGCACGCTGTGTACCAAGGTTGAAGCGCAAGAACATCTCACCCCCCGCGCCAAAGACTGCCCCATGATTGGTGGCGATTTTTGCCTTCTTTTCAACCCTCGCGATGAATTCAGATGCTTCCATCCCCGTACCTGCAAAATCGAGCCAAGCCAGATAAGTCGCCTCAAGCTGCATCGACCGCAAACCTGGAATGGCGGCCATCCCCTCGTCAAAGACCTTTCGATTCCCATCCAAATAGCGCATCAGCCCATCGACCCATTCAGCCCCTTCAGGCGAATAAGCGGCGGTTGCCATGTGCAAGCCAAAGGAATTACCGGAAATCCCCAGCGCCATCATTTTAGCCGCGAATTTCGTCCGCAACACAGGGTCGGCGATGATCACATTGCCGGTATGACTACTCGCGATGTTGAAGGTCTTAGTCGTCGCTGTCATCATCACCAAACGATCGGCAATATCAGGGGCGGCCAAAAGCATTGGTATGTGCTTGTGTCCCCCAAAAACGAGATCGTGGTGAATCTCATCCGACACCAGCACCAAATTATGGCGTTTGCAGAAATCAGCCACGCCGCGCAGTTCTGCCACCGTCCAAACACGCCCACCCGGATTATGCGGCGAGCAAAGCACAAACATACGCTCCTTACCCGTCATCTGCGTGTCCCATAGGTCGAAATCCATCTCGTAACGACCATCCCTATTGGCTAGATGGCATTCCACGACAACGCGCCCTGCGGCTTTGATCGTGCGGGCAAAAGCATGATAAACTGGCGTGGTAAGTACCACCCCGTCCCCTGGTGCAGTAAAAGCATCAAGACACAAGCCCGTCCCGTTCACCAACCCATGAACAGTAAAGATCCACTCGCGCTCCACCGCCCAGCCGTGACGCGATTGCATCCACCAGCGAATGGCATCGAGATACGCAGTATCGTCACCGAAATAGCCATAAATGCCATGTTCCGTCATCACCTCAAGCGCCCGCTGCACGCAAGCCGGCGGACGAAAATCCATATCAGCGATCCACATCGCCAGCCCCTGATCAGTTGGAACTCCATAAAAGGCCTGCATCATGTCCCATTTCATCGAATGGGTGCCTATGCGGTTCGTCGTTGTGTCAAAGGGGCTCGTCATACTACGGGTCCTTGGCTGTATATGGCTTTTAGAGCCTTAGACGAGTCGGACATGTATTCCAATATACATTTTTTATTAAAAAAATATTCTAATATAATTATAATTATAATGAATTTGATCCATTTATTAATTAATTTGTAGGATAATATTCATAATTTATTGATCCATTCGTCCCCATTGCGCCAAGCCCCTGTATTTCGTAAATCATGCCTCATGATCCGCCCCATTCTGATCCATCCCGATCCACGCCTCAAGAAAGTCTGCACCCCTGTCACCAGCGTTTCTCTGGAACTAAACAAGCTGGTCGAAGACATGCTTGAGACCATGTATAACGCGACAGGAATAGGCCTTGCCGCCCCACAGATCGGTGTGAGCAAGCGCCTGATCGTGATGGATTGCATCAAGAACAACGAAGGCGCGCCAAACCCGATGGTTCTGTTCAACCCTGAAGTCACATGGTCGTCAGAAGAGCTGTCGACCTATGACGAAGGCTGCCTGTCGATCCCCGACCAATATGCCAAAATCAATCGCCCAGCCGAGGTGCGCGTACGCTGGCTCGGAATTGACGGGCAAAGCCACGAAGAAAAGTTCGCAGGAATCTGGGCCACCTGCGTGCAACACGAGATTGACCATCTGAACGGCAAACTGTTCATTGATTATCTAGGCCCGCTCAAGCGCCAGATGATCAC
>JADZAO010000025.1 GCA_020852535.1 Paracoccaceae bacterium
CACCCCTGCTGCCCGCCGTCGCCCCACGTGGAAACGCCAGCAACTCCCGAAGGCTACCGAGCCGCCTGAAACCCCTGAACCCGAAGCGAGCAGCAGCGAAGTCTAAGCCCAAGGTGCGCCTTCACGGCGCACCTTCCACAGACCAACCGTCGAAGTCGACTGCCCCTCGCCTGATTTTCGCATAAAAAGCGTAGACGGTTAAACCACGGCCTCCACCGCCGCCACGATGCCATCGACGACCTGAATCAACAGACCCTCGTCCTCGCATTCAGCCATCACCCGTACCAAAGGCTCAGTCCCCGATTTGCGGATCAGCAAACGTCCCTTACCCTCCAACATCTTCTCGGCTTCGACGATCACTGCCTTCACCGCTGCGGCCTCTAAAGGCACAGCCCCCGCGCCGTAGCGCACGTTCTTTAGCATCTGCGGCACCGCCTCAAACTGCCGCACCAACCGAGTAGCCCCCAGCCCCGTTCGCGCCATCTCTGCCAGAAACTGTAACCCCGCAATCAACCCGTCGCCGGTGGTTGCATAATCAGTCATCACAATATGCCCCGACTGCTCACCGCCAAGATTAAACCCGCCCGCCCGCATACGCTCGACCACATAACGATCGCCAACCGCAGTCCGTTCCAGCCGCAGTCCACGTCCCGCTAGATATCGCTCCAGTCCAAGATTAGACATCACGGTAGCCACCAGCGCCCCACCGCGCAACCGCCCGTCCTCGGCCCAACGGCTTGCCAGCAACGCCATGATCTGGTCGCCATCAGCCACAGCACCGCTCTGATCAAGGATCATCACCCGGTCTGCATCTCCATCAAGACAAATACCCACATCCGCTTCATGAGCCACCACGGCCTCGGCCGCTGTTTTTGTATAAGTCGATCCGCATTGGTCATTTATATTGGTACCATTTGGAGACACACCGATCGGAATAACTTCGGCCCCCAGTTCCCAAAGCACCTCGGGCGCCGCCTTATAGGCCGCGCCATTGGCACAATCGATCACCACTTTTAGCCCATCCAACCGTAGGCCCGCCGAAAATGTCGTCTTGACGAATTCCTGATAGCGCCCGCGCCCATCTTCAATCCGTTTCGCCCGCCCGATATTCTCAGGTTTAGCAGGCACCACCTCGCCAGCTAAAATAGCTTCAATCTCGACCTCGGCTTCATCCGAAAGCTTGAACCCGTCGGGCCCGAAGAATTTAATCCCATTGTCTTGATGTGGGTTATGGCTAGCACTGATCATCACCCCCAGATCGGCCCGCATCGAGCGCGTCAGGAACCCCACCGCAGGTGTCGGCACAGGACCAAGCAACAGCACGTTCATCCCCGTACTGGTCAACCCCGCCGTCAGTGCGTTCTCCAACATATAACCCGAAAGCCGCGTATCCTTACCGATCACCACCCGATGCGCAGCAGACCCATCGCGCCGGAAATAGCGCCCCGCCGCAGCACCCAGCAGGAGTGCCATCTCGGCGGTCATCGGATAGGTATTGGCGCATCCCCGCACACCATCGGTTCCAAACAGCTTCCGGCTCATACCAGCCCTCCGTTAACAGCCATCCACAGGCGAAGCGCCTGCCACGTCTCAACCACATCATGCACACGCAACATCTGTACGCCTTGCGCCACTCCGGCTAACGCCACGGCCAAAGATCCGGGCATCCGTCTATCGATCACGGGTTCTTCAGCCAACTCTCCTATGAACCGTTTGCGTGACACACCTAGAAGCACCGGCACACCGAGATCATGGAACAATGACAGTCCCCTGACCAGCGTCAAATTATGTACCACGGTCTTGCCAAAACCAATCCCCGGATCGACCATGATCCGCTCTCGCGGTATCCCCGCCGCTTCCGCCATTCGCACGCGCTCAGCAAGGAAGTCGAACACGTCCAGTAACACATCATCATAGACCGGATCGATCTGCATCGTCGCAGGCGTCTTGATTGAATGCATCAAAATCATGGGTGCACCAGCACCTGCCACAACCCTTGGCATACCTGCATCAAAACCAAGCGCTGAAACATCGTTAACGATCGTTGCCCCTGCTGCCAGCGCCGCCTCGGCCACCACAGCCTTGCGCGTATCAATACTGATTGGAACATCCAAAAACCGGACTGCTGCAGTTACCGGCGCGATGCGTGCAATCTCTTCGGCAATATTAACCTCATCCGCACCCGGCCGCGTCGACTCACCACCGATATCCAGCACATCGGCCTTCGCTGCCAGCACCCGCGCCTGCTCAAAAGCGGCCTCAACCCCGACAAACCGTCCACCATCCGAAAAGCTGTCCGGCGTGACATTCAAGATGCCCATGATGCTTGGTCGATCCATCACCACTCCGCCAAAAGGCACCCGCGCACCTGACAGACGGTCACGCACCTCACCAGCCAAATCGCGCACCGCCACACGGCGCGGTACCGCGCCCCGCGACAGGATTTCAACTTCCGAGAACCACAACCAACCACCGGCCAGCGGCAGTGCTCCCTCCGGCTTGTTGTAGGCTGTTACAGCGATGGGTCGATGATATTCCATGCCACGTGCCTAAGCCGCTGCGCCTCGCCGCGCAACCCTGTGCGTTCAGACCCACTCAACCGGCACGCGGCTTCCCACCGGCAATGAAACATCGCCATGAACGACCATACCCGATGCACTCATCATCTCAGCCAACCACAGCGCAAGAATCACAGGCTCGCGCCCCTGCGGTCCGTCCACGGCATCCAGCACCAGTTTTGAAGGTGCCCAGACGATCATCTGCCCGCGCTTTATCGCCCAATCAATCTCTGTCCGCGTCGCCACTACAAGACAACGATCATCCTTAGCCGCCAGCCGCCATGCGTTTTGCTCAATGGCCAGAAGGTCAACCCGACGCTGCGTCGACTTATGTCCTGTCACAAGTCGTGGTCCATCCGGAAAACCCACGGTCAGAATCACTGGCATTCCTCGCGCCTGCAACCCGTCTAGCCGCGCTGACAGTCCCGTGCTGTCGATGATCTCGTTTGACAAAAACACGACCAGCGGATGCACCGACTGTTCGTTTCCATCTTGTGCCAACGCCTCCACGGGTGCCTTGGCACAACTACGCACAATCTCGACCCCCAGCTTTCCGGAACCACGATCCAGCTTTTCTACCCGCACGAATACCCGCATCGCCTGCGGTTCAGCCAAAATGCGCTCGGCAATACGCGACGCTAGTGTTTCTAGGAGGTTCAACCGCTCGACTGACAGCTCAGCAGCGATAGATTCGGTAATCCGGTCATAGCTCAGGATTTTATCGACATCATCATCCAGCGGTTGTGAGCACACCTCAACCACCACGTTGAACTGCACACGCTGCAGCGTGCCGCGCTCTTGTTGGAACGCCCCGATCTCTACTTCAACAATATGATCGCGCAAAGAAATCCGATCACACGGATTGGCACTGGCAGAGGCGATTGCCCGTTCCTCGGGATGCGCAAAGGCAAGCCTGATGTCGGTCGTCATGGTCTTGCACTGTCCTCCCAACAATCCCGAAGACAGTATAACCGCTTCTCTCCCACGCCCTTCCTTGCCAAAAGGCATCTCCAGAGGCAAGCAGGTCCGGCCCATGCGACGAGCTGATGCGTTAGGGTTTGTAAAACAAATGCGCCCCGATCGAAGCGGTACGGTCGAAATGATGCGACCAATAGGGCGAAACACCCCGCGTATGGAAATAAATTGCACCCGTCGTCAGTGTACGGGGTGCGCCGTCCAGCATCACCCGCGCGATCCGTCCCGCACGATCGATGGCCTCACCATCCCGCATCGCATCAGCGCGCCCGTCACAAACATAGGAAAACTGGCAGCCGCCATTATTACCACGCTGCCCGACTACGCCACAAACCGAGGCCGGATACTGTCCGCTATCCTTACGGTTCAAGATAACTTCAGCCACTGCAAACTGGCCCTTCAGTGTTTCACCACGCGCTTCAAAATAGATCGCCTTGCGCAGGCATTCCCATTCCGCATCACCCGTCGGCGCAGGCAAGCCCGCCAGCCAAGCGGCATCGTATTTTACCACGACCGCTCTAGCCGGTTTTTTAGCAACCGAAATCTTGGTTGCGGCCTTCGGCGCAGCAACCAATTTGTTCGATTTCTGCTCTGAAGAAGCATCCGGTAGAGACCATTCGGCTCCCAGCAACATTGCCATCTGTCCGCCAATTGCGGCGATGGGATTATTTAAATTTCTTACCGTAGCATCGGCAAAAGCAGCTCCACTCAGGATGACAGCAACAATCACCCCCAGCACCCAGCATATATGCAAGCGCATCAATCGTGTTTCCCGATTTGTTTCCCCACACTGACGGCCCAGGCAGAATTACAGGCCACTCAGCGAAGAATTGAGTTAATCGACGCGCTACAAGCCTGTCCACCCATGCGGCAAAATTACAACGAAATTACAGCATATTTCGGCGGATTACCGCCGAAACGGCTTATCGTGATTTATTAATATAACGATATAAATAATTGATATTATTTTATTTTTTTTATTAATATGTTCAGTCTGGAAGATTCAGATACGTCGCCGAAAGCCGAGCAAAAAGACACTCAATAAAGCGAACAAGACACGTAATCGAATCCCGCCTTGCGACAAAAATCGATCGATTCGGGACTGAAGTCATGCTCGTTACAGATCGACAATATCAGATTGCCCCGCGCTCAACCCGGATGTGCAACCGCTCTCCGGCCCCATCCACGTCAAGCACATGAAACGGGTCTTCGAAAATGCACCCTGCTAAGCATAAATGTTCATAAAACCGCAGCGCATCACACAAGGCGCTACAAGCATTTGGCACGCAAGCCATGCACCACTGTCGAAATACGTGCCAAAGGCGAAATCTCTGTAAACTATACAATCTTATCAATTATTTAAACTAGAACATTTCTTATTATTAGCACCCACAGGATATGCGCAACACATTACCACGCAAGAGAACGCGCGTGTCTCGCAGAAAGGGAAAGGGCCGTTTTTTTCCCTAAGCCGTCAAGAATATTTACGCGAATGTGAACGTCCAAAGACTCTCTCCTGCGTTCATTCTCACTCAAATATACTTAGGTGAAGTACGGAGAGAGCAGACCACCCTCTCTAGGGTCAAAACAAGGTAAAACCTCAATTCTCGAGACGAGCCAGATCTGCCACACCACCGCACACAACACGGATATGATGCAACATGTTCAACCGATTACGCCGTAAGATTGCGTTGTCGCTATTGACCTGAACAGCCGTAAAGAAGGCATCAATTGGTGCCCGCAACTGCGCCATCGCTCCCATCGCAGTAGCAAAATCTTCCAATTTCATCGCAGGACCAATCACTTGCTCAGCTGCCTCAAGCGCTTTGAAAAGCGCCTTTTCCTCTTCGCTCTCAGCAAACTTCAAATCCGCTCCAAAAGAGTATTCTATCCCGTCCTTGGCCTCAGCCTGCGTCAGAATATTGTTCGCCCGCTTGAACCCCTGCAGCAGATTGGTTCCATCCTCGGTTGCCATAAGGCCCTGCAACGCCTGCACCCGCTTTACTAAAAGCACAAGGTCGTCATTGCCCGGCATAGCAAGACAGGCATCGATGATATCATGCCGAATACCTTGATATTTTAGGAAGACTTTAAGGCGGTCATGTAAGAAGATGAGCAACTCAGAAACGTTTGCACCCGCGTAACCTTTACTTAATATGGACGAGAGCGACCCCCGCACCCCATTCACTAACAACAGTCGGATCACCCCCAGCGCTGCCCGACGCAGCGCGAACGGATCTTTATTCCCCGTCGGCTTCTCGTCAATCGCCCAAAACCCCGTCAACATGTCAATCTTATCGGCAAGCGCCACAGCAACCGAGACTGCTTCCACCGGCACATCGTCGGTCGGACCAAGCGGAGAATAATGATCCCGGGCAGCTTTAGCTACGGTCTCGTCCATCCCCGCCTCTCGGGCGTAATACATCCCCATCAGACCCTGCAATTCAGGGAATTCCCCGACTATTTCAGACCGCAAATCTGCCTTAGCCACCTGTGCCGCCGCTTCTACCTTATCCGGCAGAGCCCCAACTAGCGGCGCGAGTTCCCGCCCCAAAGCGACGATTCTCGCAATCCGTTCAGCCTGAGATCCCAACTTATTGTGGAAGGTCACCGCCTCCAGCCCCAACAACCAGTCGCCCATCCCCGCCTTGGCCACTCGCAGATCATTCTCCCAAAAGAAGCGAGCATCCGACAGACGGGCCGATAACACCTTCTGGTTGCCCTTCAGGATTGTCGCCCCATGATCCGTCGTTTCCACATTGGCGACCGTCACAAAGCCCTCGACCCGCCCTGTCTTGGGGTTCCTAACGGAAAAGAATTTCTGGTGCTCTTTCATACTGGTCTGCAAAACCTCCGGCGGAAGCGACAAAAAATCCTCGCCAATCCGTCCCATTAGAGGCACAGGCCATTCAACCAGCCCTGCCACCTCGGCAAGCAGATCCTTATCCTCAACCACTTCCATACCCGCTGCAAAGGCCAGATTAGTCGCTCCCTGCCAGATATGCGCCTCGCGCTCAGCAGCATCAAGCATCACTCGCGCCTTCCATAGCTTGGCACGATAATCCTCAAATGAGGTAACCGCAAAGCGCCCTGCCCCCATAAAACGATGGCCCTCGGTAGTATTCCCGGCCTTGATCCCGTCGATATCCAAATCAACGACCAAAGCCCCGCCTTCATCAACCAAAAGACAAAGGATCGATTTTAACGGACGAACCCAGCGCAAAGACGTCGTCCCCCAACGCATCGACTTGGGCCATGGGAAATTCCTCACTGCCCCGTCCAGAACATCGGCCACAACGGCAGCTGCTGCCCGCCCGGGTTTTTCGATCACTGCAAAATAAACCTGCGTTTTTTTATCATCGCGGAGTTCCAGCTGATCCTTGCTCAACCCCGTCGACCGCAAAAACCCCTCCAACGCCGCTATAGGAGCATCAACCCGTGGCCCCTTTCGTTCTTCCCGCACAGATTTGCTTTCAGCACTTAAGCCCTCGACCGACAGCACCAACCGCCGTGGCGTTGAAAAAGCACCTACCGAGGCATAAGTTAGCCCTGCCTCGACCAGACCATCTGTCACAATACGCTTCAAATCGAAGGCGGCCTTAGCCTGCATCCGTGCGGGGATTTCTTCTGAGAGCAACTCGATCAGCAGTTCGGGCATGGCGTCACTCGTTTCCCTCAAGACCGTTTAATTGGTTCCACGCATAGCCGCGGCCATCGGCGAAAACCGCAACCACACGATCAACGTCAGGTTGGATCTCAGACTGTCCAAGAAAAGCGATAGCCTCGCCGTTTTCCAGCGCGGCTCCGATCATCGCAGCGTCAAAACAACCAAACCACGACGGAGCGGTTAGCGGCGTCGGGTCAGAGTATATCTTATAGGTCTTGGTCAACATCACCTGCGTCAGCGGCGTTTTAAAACAAGCACGAAAGCGAATAGGCGAGCTGTCGCTGTCGATTCCCTCGATTTTTTCGACCAATATTGTCTCAGGCGACCCGCTCTCGACCGAGGTTAGCAGCATCTCCTGACCGGGTATAAACACCGCCTTGTCATAGAACGCATAGACCTGCAGCCAATACATGGCGATGCCCGCGACTAGACCTGTCAGCACCAAAAAACCCGCTATAAACTTACCATTCACTGTATATTCCTCAGAGCCAATAGAAATTGAGATAGTGCAAGGGCGATGCTGCGGCATCGCGCGAAGGCAGGTCAATCAGACCGGACTTGGCAGATACAATCCGCTCGTGCGTCTTAACGAGCATCCAATCAAGATCGAAGCATTTCTGTGCCCAGAAGGCTCGTTCAGAAACGTCGCATTCGGCCCTTTCGATATCCATCGATATCAGAGCAGTCGGCTTTCCAACGCGCACAAAGACCTTTGTAGAATCGACGGAATTCACTTCCACGTCCTTTGGATCACCACTGTCGAAAACAATCAAACTCGCGCCTGTCTCATGATCGTCGGCAGACCACTTTTCTCCACTCAACGGCAAGACACCCGCCTCATCTGCACCCGCTGCGTTATAAAACAGCAGCGTCGGCGTTTCCGTCTGGAAGGGAAAGGCTGCTATTTCCATCAAACAGGCACCCCACCAACCCCGGCACCAATAGCTTCGCCCCCGCCTGCTTCGGTTGTGACAAAAGCGTCAGCGCATTTTTTTGCTAAGTCTCGTACCCGCCCGATATAGGCCTGCCGTTCGGTGACTGAGATCACACCGCGCGCGTCGAGCAAATTGAACAAATGGCTTGCCTTGATACACTGGTCATAGGCAGGATGCGCCATGATTATCCGCCGTCCTACTTTGTCGGTCACTTCTGCTGCGAGGATACGCTCGCACTCGGCCTCGGCATCTTTAAAATGCTGAAGCAACATGTCTGTATCCGCCTGATCAAAATTCCAGCGGCTGTATTCCTGCTCGGTCTGACGAAAGATATCGCCGTATTTAAGTGCAATAGGAGATGCGGGATCGTTAAAGGGCATCTCCATCACATGATCGACTCCCAACACATACATTGCCAGTCGTTCTAGACCGTAGGTCAACTCTCCCGAAACGGGTCGGCAATCATGGCCACCTACTTGCTGAAAATAAGTAAACTGCGACACTTCCATCCCGTCGCACCAGACTTCCCAGCCTAGGCCCCATGCGCCCAGCGTCGGGCTTTCCCAGTCATCCTCAACAAAACGGATATCATGCAGTTCCATGTCGATCCCAATGGCCCGTAGGCTTCCGAGGTACAGCTCCTGCAAATTGGGCGGAGAAGGTTTTATCAGCACCTGATACTGATAGTAATGTTGCAAACGATTTGGGTTCTCGCCATAGCGCCCGTCCGTTGGACGGCGCGATGGTTGGACATAGGCCGCGGCCCAAGACTTGCTCCCCAGCGCTCGCAGCGTAGTCGCAGGGTGAAAAGTTCCCGCCCCCACTTCCATATCATAAGGCTGTAAGACCGCACAGCCTCGCACTCCCCAATAGGACTGCAAACGCAGGATAATCTCCTGAAAACTGCGGGGGGGAACAACACTCTCGGACATCGACAGGCCCTCTTGAAAACCCCCCCTTCCATAGGCAACCGCGCCAATGGGGTCAATGCCGACACCCCACCCAAACACTATATTACATTCCTGCAAACATCCGCCACTTTACATGACGAAAACACGTGCATTTCCACACAACCCTCTGCTAGGATCAGCTAAGAAACATACCAAAAAATACGAAACGGATTTTCCCGAATGATGCGATTGGTGCTTTCTCTGCTTGCTCTTGTCGTAACCCTTGCTTTCAGCGCCGCATCGCGGGCTCAATCCACCGGAAATTACTGGGTTCAGATTGAAGCACAGGCTTTGCTCGTCGACGCAGAAGATCGGGCGACCGCATGGCAGGGGATATTTAAGAACGTGGTCGGTTTTTCGACTGACTCTGGCTGGTATGTCATCGTACTCGGCCCCTATAAAGAAGCCGAAGCTGAAGCCCGCCGCGCCAAACTAAGCGCCGAAAACCTAATCCCTTACGACAGCTTCGTGTCCAATGGCTCAGACTATGGCAACATGTTCTGGCCCACAGGCTCGGTCAATTCCCTCACGTTGCCCAAAACCGACCTGCTGGCGCAAGATACCCTACCCCCCGATCCCGTCTTGACCGAGGATATCGGCTCCAAACCTGACCAGCCGATTGTAGCCGCTGACGATCCCCCAAAAGCCCGCGATTCAGAAGCCTTACTCTCCAAGAATGAACGTGAAGAGCTGCAACGCGGTCTCATCTGGTTTGGCTTTTATAACGGCACGGTCGATGGAGCCTTTGGTTCTGGCACCCGCGCCTCAATAGCCGCATGGCAAGAGGCTAACAGATACGAAAAAACCGGCATTCTCACCGCCGAGCAGCGTCAGGTCCTAATCGCCGCCTACAGAGCCGAAGAATTAGGATTCGATTTTCAGAAGGTAACCGAATCCGAAGCGGGCATCGAAGCATCCCTTCCTCTGGCGATTGTCACCTTTGATCATTACGAGCCGCCTTTCGTGCATTTCATCGCCAAGGACGGCAGCGACACCCGCATCTTTCTCATCAGCAAACCCGGAGATCAGACTACCCTGCAGAGTCTTTACGACGCGCTACAAACTCTCCAGATCATGCCCGCTGATGGCCCCCGCAGCCTAACGAACGACAGCTTCAACTTGCGCGGTGAAAGCTCTGATCGCATCACTCAAGCCTTCGCGACCACCTCCCACGGCATGGTCAAAGGCTGGCTCATCAGCTGGAACCCGCAATCCACTCCGAATATGGAGCGTGTAGTCTCCACACTCAAAACCAGTTTTCGTCCCATCGGCGACCACGCCCTTGATCCTAGTCTCGTTCTCCTGACCCCTGGAGTCAAAAATGGCCTCCTCGCAGGACTGGAAATCAAGAAACCTCGCCTCTCGCGCACGGGTTTTTATGTCGACACCACCGGCAGCGTTCTGACCACAAACGAGGCCATCAACGAATGTGCCCGTATCACCCTCGACAACCGGACCAAGGCAACAGTTGTAGCCACAGACCCCGCTTCTGGCCTCGCGCTCTTGAAACCCGCAATCCGCCTCGCCCCGCCTCAGGTCGCCAGCTTCACCGCAGGCATCCCCGGCACCGAGATCGCAGTATCTGGCTACAGCTACGGAGACACGCTCCCTGCCCCTGTAATGACCTTTGGCAGCTTTGCAGCGAGCGAGGGGATCGATCCTAAAACCACCTTAAACCGCCTAAACCTAACCGCGCTTTCGGGTGATAGCGGCGGCCCCGTCCTCACCGCCACGGGCGCCGTCGTAGGCGCACTTTTGCCCAAGTCGACACAAGAACGCATCCTACCCAAAGGCGTCGAATTTGCCGTTCCGGCAAGCGTAATCCTGCCTTTCCTGCAGCGAGTCGGCATCACTGCAAACACCAACGACAGCACCACCCCCCTTACGCCACAGGATCAAGCAACACTTGCCACGGCCATGACCGTCCTCGTTTCTTGCTGGGACTAACACCAAGAAAAACTTGCCAATCGAGGCGAGGAGTTTGGCCTTCCACTTGCGCTCGCCGCCACCTATCCTTGGTCCCGAAGGCCAAGGGTCCCGAAGGCCAAGGCATGATGACAAGGCACCAGTATCGATGGACATCTTCAACGAGAGAGGCTCTACACAGCAGAGCAACCAGCCAGAATACACCGTATCCGAACTCTCAGGCGCGGTAAAACGGGTAATCGAAGGTGAATTCGGGCTCGTCCGCGTGCGAGGTGAAGTGGGCCGCGTTTCGCGCCCCGCGTCTGGCCACCTATACTTTGACCTTAAAGATGACCGCAGCGTCATCGCCGCAATCAGCTGGAAAGGCCAAGCATCCAAAATGCAGGTCCAGCCCGAGGAAGGCATAGAGATCATCGCTACGGGCCGAATGACCACCTTCCCGGGCCAGTCAAAATACCAGTTGATTGTCGAGGACGTCGTCCTCGCAGGCGCGGGAGCGCTGATGGCTATGCTCGAAAAGCGCAAGGCGGCCCTTACCGCCGAGGGCCTTTTTGATTCTTCCCGCAAGAAGCCGATCCCATATCTTCCTTCAGTGATTGGCGTCGTCACTTCACTCTCGGGTGCAGTTATCCGCGACATCCTGCACCGCGTCAGTGACCGTTTCCCACGCTACGTGCTAGTTTGGCCGGTAGCGGTACAAGGTCAAACCTGTGCCACCGAAGTTGCTGCAGCGATCCGTGGTTTTAACGCCATCGAAGTAGACGGACCCATTCCACGCCCTGATGTGATCATCGTCGCCCGTGGCGGCGGCTCGCTCGAAGATCTCTGGGGCTTCAACGAAGAAATCGTGGTCAGGGCAACTGCAGCCTCACGCATCCCACTAATCTCGGCGGTCGGCCACGAAACGGACACCACTTTAATCGACTTTGCCTCGGACCGCCGAGCACCCACGCCAACTGCGGCCGCCGAAATGGCAGTGCCGGTGCGGCTCGAATTGCTCGCAGCCGTCGATAGCCTCGGAATCCGGGCCATCCACGCCATAGTAGCAGGGATCGGCATCCGCGGCCAACGCCTGAGCGACCTAGGCCGCGCTCTGCCACGCCCCGAAACGCTAACAGGCAGCGCCTCGCAACAACTCGACATATGGTCGAGTAAGCTCGGTGCGGCTCTCGGCATGGCCGCTGCCCGCAAACGGCACACCTACGAATCCCGGGCGGGTCTAGTGCGCCCCGAACTTCTACTCAACCTTGTCAACCAACGCCGCCGCGACCTTTCCGACTTATCCCGGAGTATGGACAACGGATTAGAACGCCGTCGCGACCGCTACGGCTCAAGGATCGAAACGCTCTCGGACCGTCTAATCTCTGCACTAGCGCGCCTGCTTTCTGATGCTGAACGCGATGCCCGAAAAGGCCACGAAAAGCTCAACGACCTCTCAAGACGTCTCAATGCGGCTCCCACCCTCGCCTTCGCCCGCCTACAGCAGCGCCTCGACGCGCTTGACCGCACACGCATGACACTCGGCTATACTGAGACCCTGAAACGCGGTTACGCCGTAGTACGCGGAAACGGGACAGTAGTGACAACCAAAACCGCCGCCGAACAGGCTGCAACGCTCGAAATCGAATTTGCCGATGGCCGCTTGGCGCTTGGGCCGAAGAAAACAAAAAAGACAGAAGAAACACCAAAACAAGACAGCCTATTCTAGAGCCCGTCACACGCCGACATCCCGTCCTACGCCTTGCAACGTCTTAGCACTCCAACATTATGATGTACCAGATTGCCCCCCACAACTCGTTTGTTTCACAAAAGGAGCGATGAGAGATATGAACAGAACATGGGAAACTCAACAATAGCAGCGCCCATCAGACCGATCGAAACGGGTTTTACGTCTCCAGCCGACCCAACATAAAAGAAAGGGGACCTCAACTTCCCATTCAACAGCAGCCTAAGCGCAATACCAATCAATCCGGAGGTGGGTCTTTTGTTTGCGCCGCGAAAAGACTAGGTGAAGAAGAAGCCTCGAGGAAAACGACTCCATGTCATTTCTAAAGAAATTGCGCGACCGGATGCTCCGGTCCTCGGACAAGATCGGCAAAGGGCTTGAAGCTCTAGTAACCGAGGATACAGCTAGCCCTGTAGCGGTAGATCCTGCTCCGTCCGAAATCGAAACAAAACCCGATCTTCTTGGCAAAATATTCATGACAGACGAGCCGCGTCGTCTGGTCGATGATAGCATCCTCGAAGGCCTCGAGGAATTACTAATCAGCGCCGATATGGGTGTCGAGACTGCCACTCGGGTCACCGCCAACATCGCCGGAGGGCGCTTTGGCAAACGCGTTTCGACTCGCGAACTCAGGGCTGCCCTCGCCGACGAGATCACCCGCATCATGACTCCCGTGGCCCGTCCCCTCCCAATATATGCCCAGCGCCCGCAGGTGGTTCTGGTCGTCGGCGTCAACGGTTCTGGCAAAACTACAACCATCGGAAAGCTGGCCAGCCAGTTCAAGATAGCGGGCAAATCCGTGGTAATCGCAGCAGGCGACACTTTCCGCGCCGCAGCGGTAAAACAGCTTCAAGTCTGGGGCGAGCGAGCAGGCGTAGCTGTGCTGACCGCCGCCGAAGGTTTCGACCCAGCGGGCCTCGCCTTCGACGCCCTAACCAAGGCGCAAGCCGATGGTGCCGACCTCTTACTGATAGACACTGCAGGACGCCTGCAAAACCGCACTGACCTAATGGAAGAACTGGCTAAGATCGTCCGCGTACTACGCAAAAAAG